>VGXK01000001.1 GCA_016873355.1 Phycisphaerae bacterium
CGGATGAGGATCAGGGCACGGTCGTCGGCAGCATGTCGGGAAGCCTCTCCGTGAGCGATCGCTTCGCGCGGCGCGCCCCGGAAGGCGCCACGGCCGCGCCGGCCGGCAAGGCGCTCGCCACGCCCGCGGTGCGACGCATCGCGCGGGAGATGAAGGTCGACATTGCGCGCGTGCCGCCGAGCGGACGCGGCGGGCGCGTGACGGCGAGCGATGTCGCGGCGTTCGCGGGCGGCGCGGGAACGGCGACGCTCGGCGGCGGTCCGCGCCTTGCCCCCGTTCCCAAGGATCTTCCGCCGGTCGACGCCGACGGCGTCTCGCAGCGCATTCCCTTCCGCGGCGTGCGCCGCAAGATCGCCGAAGCGCTCGATCGTTCCGTGCGCACCGCCGTTCACTTCACCGCCACCGACGACGCGGACGTCACGGAGCTCGAGTCGAAGCGCCGCGAGTATTCGCGCGTCATCGGCCAGAAGCTCTCGATGCTGCCGTTCGTGATGGCGGCGGTCTGCCGCGGACTGCGGCATCACCCGTCGATGAACTCGAACGTGGACGACGCGAACGCGATGATCCTCGTCAAGGGCGTGATCAATCTCGGCATCGCCGTCGACACGGATGCGGGGCTCATGGTGCCGGTCGTTCGCAACGCCGATCGACTTTCGATCGTCGATCTCGGCGAGAGCGTGAGGTCGCTCGCCGCGCGCTGCCGCGATCGCTCGATCACGCGCGAGGAGAGCCTCGGCGGGACCTTCACGATCTCGAACGTGGGCAGCTACGGCGCCATGTACGCCACCCCGATCATCAACTATCCCGAGGTCGGAATCCTCGCCGTCGGCCGCGCCAAGGAGCGCGTGCTCGTCAAGGACGGCCGCTTCTACGCGGGGTGGTCGCTGCCGCTCTCGATCTCGTGCGATCACCGCGTGGTCGACGGCGCCGAGGCGGCTCGCTTCCTGAACACGGTGGTGCGACTGCTCGAGAGTCCGGTCGATCTGCTCGGCTGACGCGCACAATCGCGCGCGAGCGCACCCGGCATCGATCGACGACTTGCGTTGCACGGCGCGCATCGCTCGCTGCAGCGCTTGCTCGGCCTCCAGCATCCGTTCGAGCCGCTCGATCTTCTCGCGGAACGAGAGCTTCATGAACTCGCGGTGCTGGTGGAGGCGCAGGCCGTCGAAGGTCGTGAGCTTCCCGTCGGCTTCGTCCGCGCCGTCGTCGGCTGCCGCGTCGCGGCCCTGGAGAACGGCTTCGCCGCCGACTTGAAGGAGGGCTTGCCGATGCGATTGCCGGACGACGCCCGAGTCACGTCCGTGATTCGCCTTGGAGTGCGGCGAGAGCGGCCCGCCCGCACGACGGACCTGCGCTCGGCGGCATTTCGTCCGTCAAACCCGCCGATTCTCGGCCAAGCGCGTCGCTCGCGGCGGCGGTGGCGAGGCGGCTCGGGCCCGGGCGGCGCGGCTCCTGCCGGGAGCGGCGGCACCGGCCATGTGGGGTGCGGTTGGACGCTCCGTTCGAGTGCCGCTCATCCCTTCGCGCCGAACCGCCGATGGTGCGGTCGAGTACCCTGCTTCCCCGCAATCGGAGGGGGCGAAACGCCCCTTTCCTACGAGCCTCGACCGCCACGGAGAACCCATGAGCCCCGCGACCGCGACCCGCAATTCGAAGAAGCGCTCGAGCACCAGGACGACCTCGCGCGCGAGCGCCCCAGCCGCCCGCATGAGCCCGGCCGCGAGCGCGCTCATGAAGAAGCTCGTCAATCGCACCGCCACGATCGGCGTCGTCGGACTCGGCTATGTCGGACTCCCGCTCATCCGCGCCATCCGCGACGGCGGCTTCCCCGTCATCGGCTACGACATCGATCAGCGCAAGATCGATGATCTCGAAGCGGGCCGCGCGTACATCCAGCATCTCGGGCCGCGCTTCTTCAAGGATCTCTCGAAGGACAGGAAGTTCCGCCCCACGGCGAATCCGCGCCTGCTCGAGGAGGCCGACGCGATCCTGCTCTGCGTGCCCACGCCGCTCGGCAAGCATCGCGAGCCCGATCTCTCCTTCGTGCTGAACTCGACGCGCATGGTTTCGGAGGTGCTGCGCGAGGGTCAGCTCATCGTGCTCGAGAGCACGACCTATCCCGGCACCACGCGCGATGAAATGCTGCCGATCCTCGAGCACAGCCCGCGCGGTCGCCAGCTCGAGCACGGCAACGATTACTTCCTGGCGTTCAGCCCCGAGCGCGAGGATCCGGGCTCGATCGGCCGCACCGCCGCCGTCATTCCCAAGCTCGTCGGCGGTCTCGATCCCGTCGCCACCGATCTCGCCATGGCCCTCTACAGCCGCGTGGTGAAGACCGCGCATCGCGTGACGAGCGCCGAGGTCGCCGAGAGCGCGAAGCTTCTCGAGAACATCTTCCGCGCCGTGAACATCGCGCTCGTGAACGAGATGAAGACGGTGCTCGCCGAGATGAACATCGACGTGTGGGAGGTGATCGCCGCGGCGAGCACGAAGCCGTTCGGCTTCATGCCCTTCTATCCGGGCCCGGGACTCGGCGGCCACTGCATCCCGCTCGATCCCTTCTACCTCTCGTGGAAGGCGCGCGAAGTCGGACGCACCACGCGCTTCATCGAGCTCGCCGGCGAAGTGAACAGCGCCATGCCGCACTACGTGATCGAGCGCGTGCAGCACGCGCTGAACGACGACGGCAAGAGCCTCTCGGGCTCCAAGGTGCTCGTGATGGGCATCGCGTACAAGAAGAACATCGACGACAGCCGCGAGAGTCCGGCGGCGGAGATCATCGAGCTCCTGCGCGATCGCGGCGCCGTCGTGAGCTACCACGATCCGCATCTGCCGCACTTCCCCTCGATGCGCAAGCACCGCATCGATCTCAAGAGCAAGCCGCTCAACGCCGGCACGCTCCGTTCGCAGGACTGCGTGCTCATCGTCACCGATCACGACGCGGTCGACTACGACCTCGTGGGATCGGCGTCGAAGCTCGTCGTCGACACCCGCAACGCGATGGAGCGGGTTCCGCCGAAGAGGGTGAAGGCGCGCCTCGTGAAGGCCTGATCCGGCGCCGGCGCTCGGGGGCGCGCCTTTCGACGCGGCGGAATCGCGTGGGCGCTTGTGGCGCTCCCGGCAGGGGCGTATCCTTCGCGGCATGCGAAGCAAGGCGAATCGTTCCCTTCCGGCGACCCGCCTCGGCGCGGGCGTCGTCGGCGCGGTCGCGGCGCTCGGCGTGGCGAGCGCGTTCGCGGCCACCGCGTCGGCCGATCCGCAGGGCCAGGCGACCGTGCTCTCGCCCAACTCTGAAGGCGGGAAGGGCGGCGACCAGACCGCGGCCGGCGAGGCCAAGACGCCGAAGAAGCCCGACACGCCGCTCGACAACACCTGGCTCGCGCCGCCGCTTCCCGGCTACGTGCTCATGTTCGTGCTCGGCGGCGCGGTCGTGGCGCTGAACCTCTGGTCGAGCAAGCGCACCCAACTCGACTGACGCGCGGCGCGATCCGACGAATCAACCCTTCGAGGAGTTCCTCATGAAGCAACGACGCACCGCACTGCACGGACTTGTCGTGCTCAACGCGCTGCTGCTCGGAGCGCTCGCCTACGTGACGTTCAACCCGACGGCGAACGCACAGGCTCGGCGCAACGGCCTCTACACGATCGTCGGCGGAACGGTGAACGGTCAGCCCGCCGGCGTGGCGTACATCGTGGACGAAGTGAACCAGGAGATGGTCGCCATCTCGTGGAACGAGCCGAATCGCATTCTCACCGGTCTCGGCTACGCGAATCTCGCCACCGATGCGCAGCGTGCCGCGGCGTCCCGCCCCTGAATCGGAGGAACACGCCATGACGCAACGCTCCAGCAAGATCGGAACCTCGATTCTCGGCGCAAGCGCCTTCGTGCTCGCCGCGCTCACGATCATCCAGGCGGGCAAGCCTCCCGCGTTCGCGGAGACGGCCAACAGCGGCGGATTCGGGTACAGCGTGGCCACGATCCGCAGCGGCCAGGGTCCGAACGAGCGCCCGTACGAGCTCGTCTACGTGGTCGACAGCCGCGGCGAGACGCTCTTCATCTACTACATCGAGAACTCGACCGGGCAGCGCATGCAGCTGCGCCAGGCGCTCTCGCTGCCGGCGCTCTTCCGGCAGGCGCGCGGAGGATGAGTCGTGCGCGACGGCGACCGCAACGGCAGCGCGGCGGCGACGGCGCCGTCGACCGTTCGGGTCGCTGACTCCTTCGCGGGGCCGCTCTCGCCGCCCGTCGACGCGGTGATGGCGGCGCGTCGCGCCGCGTACTTCACCACGCGAAGCATCAAGACCGACTCGAAGCGCCAGGGTCTGCGCCTGGCGCTGTCGATGGTGGACCTCACCACGCTCGAAGGCAAGGACACGCCGGAGAAGGTCCGCGCGCTCTGCCGCAAGGCGATCCGTCCCTACGAGGGCGAGATCTCGCCCCCGGTTCCGAGCGTGGCCGCGGTGTGCGTCTATCCGAATCTCGTGCCGGTGGCGAAGGAGACGCTGCGCGGAAGTCCCGTGAAGGTCGCGGCGGTGGCGACGGGATTCCCGAGCGGCCAGTATCCGCTCGAAGTTCGCCTGGCCGATGTTCGCGCCGCGGTTTCCGACGGCGCCGACGAGATCGACATGGTGATCAATCGCGGCGCGTTCCTCTCCGGGAAGTACGGCGTCGTCGCGGACGAGATTCGGCGCACGCGCGAGGCGTGCGGCGCCGCGCACCTCAAGATCATTCTCGAAACGGGCGAACTCGAGACGCTCGACCTGGTGCGACGCGCGAGCGATCTGGCGATTCACGCGGCGGCGTTGGCGGGGCCGGTTCGAGACGGTGAAGTGTTCATCAAGACCTCGACCGGCAAGGTCACGCCCGCGGCGACCATGCCCGTGACGCTCGTCATGCTCGAAGCGATCCGCGATCACTTCCTGCGGCACGGCGTGCGCATCGGCATGAAGCCGGCCGGCGGCATCCGCGCGGCGAAGCAGGCGCTCCACTACCTGGTGATGGTGAAGGAGACGCTCGGCGAGGCGTGGCTGACGCCCGATCTCTTCCGATTCGGCGCGAGCGCGCTGGCGAACGACCTGCTGCGGCAGATCGTCAGGCTCGAGCGCGGCGTCTACATGGCCGGCACGGATTTCAGCGAGGCGTAGCGGGCGCCTGCGGCGATGGGGGCTGCGACCGCGGCGCGCCTAGAGCGGTTCCTCCTCAATCGTAGCGATCTGGCGGGCTGCGACTTCGTGTGGCATCGTCGGGCTCCATCGGCGGATCCTCAAGATCCGCCTGCTTCGCCCTCCTTGCCACACTCGTCTCGCCAACGCCAGCTCGCTACGCCTGAGTCGTCACCGCTCTAGCGAACCATCGGACGGCGCGCTCGGTGTTGCGCTCGGCGTCGCGCCGCGGGTCGCCTTCGGCTTCGAGCTCGGCGCCGCGCTCGAATCGAGGCCCGCCGCCCAGAGGATTCCGCCGAGCAGATGCTCGCGGAAGAGCGGCTCGGAGAAGCTCTCCTTCGTGTGGCCGCCGCCCGTGTACCAAGAGCGGCCGCCGTCGAACTCGTGGTACCACGCGATCGGATGATCGGCGCCCATCGTGGCCGGCGCCGGTTCGTAGGTCGATTCGTCGAGCGACATGAGCACGCGGATTCCTTCGGTGCCGCGCGGATTCGATCGGAACGAGTACCACTCGTCGGTGCGCATCCAGCGTTCCGGAAGCATGCGCGTGCTCGCGTGATCGCGGACCTCCACGGTCTGCGTCGCAGACTGCACCGGCGGATGCGTCTGGAAGTACGCGCCGACGAGCTTGCCGTACCAGGGCCACTCGTACTCGGTGTCGGACGCGGCATGAATCCCCGCATAGCCGCCGCCGGCGCGGATGTATCGCTCGAAGGCCGCTTGCTGCTCGTCGTTCAGGACTTCGCCGGAGGTCGAAAGCCAGACGACGGCGCGGTACCGCGTCAGGTTGTCGTCGGTGAACGCGGCGGCGTCTTCCGTCGCGTCGATCTCGAACGCGCCCGCGCCGATCTCGCGCACGGCGCGGATGCCGTCGGGAATCGAGTCGTGCCGGAAGGCCGCCGTCTTGGTGAAGACGAGCACGCGCGGCAGTGGCGCCGGCGCCGAATCGCCCTTCGGCTGCGGCGGCGCCGATTTCGGGGCCGGCGCAGCGCCCTGGGACGACGCGGCCGCCGGTCCCTGCCCGAGGCGGAGGCCGACGGCCGCGATCATCATCAGAACGAACGCCGTGATCATCAACGGGCGCGAGCCGATCATGCCCGCAGGCTACTCGGTCATGGTTGCGCCGGCATCGGATCCACGCGAATCGTGGCGTCGAGCAGGCCGAGATCGACGAGCCGCACCCGTGGCAGGCGAACGATCGCCACGCCGCTCACCGACCCGTGCGACTCGATCGTCGCGTCGATCGATCGAAGCGACTTCTCGAGCGCCGAATCGACCGCGGTGAAGCGCGCGACCACGGGCATGGGTTCCTCGCTGCCCGATGCGGCGGAGACCGGCGTGTCCGCATCCGGCGGCGACGACGATGCCTGCGCCAGTTCCTCCTTCGCCGCAAGCGCCTCGAGACCGGCGATCAAGAGCGACGCCTCGAGTCGCGACGAGAGCTTCGTGAGCGACGCTTGACTGTATCGATCCGCCGCCGCCCCTCGTTCCGCATCGACGATCGCACGATGCGCCCGCATCTTCATGAACTGCGACGCCTTCGCGAGAAGGTCCGGCTTCGCGCACACGATCATGAACTCGTCGCCGAGCACGCGGAGCAACGCCGTGCCGCCGTTGCTTCTCCACTCGCCCGAGTCGACCATCGTCGTGAGCCGCTCGACGAGCTCCTCGACGCGTCGACGAACGAGTTCCATGTCGGCGGACTCCGCTCCGGATGGCCTGACGAGCGGTCGCAGGTCCCAGATCACGATCGTTTCATCGCCGACGCCGATCGACACGGGCGCCGCCGGCGGCGGCGCGGCGATCATGCCTCGAAGCGAGTCGAACATGCTCCGCATCGTCTCGGCGACCCGGGAGTCCGCGTCGGTGACGACGACCCCCCCGATCAATCGAGTCGATCGCTCGCCGCCGGTCTGCTGCCAGGTCTCGGGCTCGATCGCCTCCGTCGCCGCCTCGAGCAGGTCGCATCGCGCGTCGAACTCGGCGCCGTCTTCGGCCTTGAACGAGCGAATGTCGATCAGCGAGACCGTTCGCGGGTCCATCGGCACTTCGCTTCGAGTCACGGCGCCGATCGGCGATCGACCGATCTTGGCGAGCGCCGCGACGAAGCGATCGACCTTGGCGAGCACCGCGGGCTGATGCACGATCGCGATGCGCCCCGCCGGCAGAATCCTCGAGGCGCCCGCCCCTCCGCCGTTCTCGATCCAGCTCTGGGGATCGATGGCGGACATGATGCCGACCTGGAGCTCGCTCGCGTACTGATCGTCGATCTCCTTCGAGCTCTCGGGATCGGCGTCGGCCGGCGTGCTTTCGATGCCGAGAATCGCCTTGGCGTCGAGAACCCGAAGCGCTCGACTCGGAGCCGGCGACTCGTCGACTCGCGAATTCGGTGCGAGGTCGTGCGCGTCGCCGGCAGCCGCGGCCTTCCCGTCGAGCAGCTCTCCGACGCCGTCGTTCTTCAGCCACTTCTCGACTTCGCCGCGAGTCTGCGCGTCGACCTCCTTCAACGACGCGTCCGAGACTGCCGCCGGCGGAGTCATCGCGTCCGTCGGAGCGACGCCGGCGCCATCCGAGCGATCGGTGCGTTCCGGCGAAGTCGGCTCGCGCTCGCGAGGCTTGTGCTCACCCGCGTGCGCCACGCCGAACCGATAGCCGGCGCGTTCCGCGCGGGCGCTGGGTTCGCCGATGGGAACTCCGCCGCCACCCCCGAAGCCGCCGCCGCCGCCTCCGACAACCGGAGTGCCCATGCTCACTCCTCGCGATGGGGGTCGTGGAGCGCCGGTGCCTCCCCATCTCCGGAGTTCCTCTCCACCGACCTCGCCGGGTTTCGCCTGACCGGCCTTCCCGGCGAACTTCATTCGAAGCTCGGCCTTCTCCCCGCTCGGCGCCGACGGTCTCGTGGCTCCGCCCTGCGTCAGGCGGCTCGAATCGGCAAGGGACTTGGACAACCTGCCGAAATCGCGAGCGGACTTGTCCTCGAGCCTGCGGCCCGCAGTCTCCGCGGGTGCGACGATCGCCGGAGGACGAGGAGAAGCGATCGGCTGCGATGCCGGCGGTGGCGGCGGCGGTGGCGGCGGCGCCGCTACCGCCGCACTGTTTGGCGCCGCGGGGGCTTCGTTGCCGCTCGCCGGCGGTGCCGCTCCCGTCGCCAATGCATTCGAGGAAGTGCCTTCCTTCAGTCCCGAGAGACGCAGCCGGTCGACTTCCGTCGCGGCGGGATGGTTGATCGTGTGAACGCCGGCCGCGGCGGGATCGTTGCTCGTGAAAACGCCGGTCGCGGCGGCTGGCGCCTGGAATCCGTAGGTGTCGGCCAGCATTCCGAGCTTGAAGTCGGGCGCCTTGTCGAAGTCCAGCGGCGTCGCCAATCCTCCCGCCATGTAGAGATGCACCTCGTTGCCTTCGTCGTCGGCCATCATCTGCGGCGGCGCGCGAAGCACCTTGAGCACCTCGCCCGCACTGCCGAAGTTGCCCTCCCAGCTCACGCCCTGCGGCAACTCGATCGGCACGGCCACGAGCACGGATCGACCGCCCACCGTCACGCGCGACTTCTCCACCGCCACGAAACTCGTGAACGGCGACATGATGCGATGCTGCTCCGCGAGCCGCACCACCATGTCCCGAATCGGCGCCGGCACGTTCTCGTTCTGAAGTTCGTTCAAGTGCGGACGCAGGATGTCGTCCACCTGGAGCCGCGCCCAGATCGGCGCCACGACGCTCGAGTTGCCGTCGCCGTCGGTGAAATCGACGGGAATCGTCCGCTCCCACGGTCCTTGCCCGGTCATGCCGCGCACGCGGATCGAGCCGCGTCCCGACGCCGGGTATCGCCCCGCGATCACGAGCGGCTCGCGATCGTAGAGATCGGGAATGGCATCGGCCGGCGGCGTGACATGCGCCGTCTCGACGCCGTCGAACGACACGGAGATGTCCGTGAGCACGGGCGTGCGAACGCGATCGCTGAAGCGCGCGACGACTTCCTCCGCGTCGCTCGGCAGCAGCACGAACTCGGCGGCGCCGCGTCCCGCCCGCGCCATCTCCGACAGCAGGAAGCGATTCACGCTGTTGCCGATGCCGAAGCTGAAGACGCGCGTGGTGCCCGCGTATCGACGCACCGCATCCACGATCGCCATGTCGTTGCCCACATAGCCGTCGGTGAGGAAGCAGACGATGCGCGTGGGCGGCGCTCCCGGAGGCGGCGGCGAGGTCGCCGGCGCACCGGCCGTCGGCTCGTTCACGGGCACCCAGCCCGGATCGTCGCGGCGTCGACTCTTCCAATTCGGCGCGTCGCCGGGCTTCAGCGCCGCGTCGATCGCCTTCATCATCTCCGTGCCGCCCGCGCCCTGCCGCGACTCCACGAACGCTCGCGCGAGCTTGAGGTTCTCCTCCGTCGCCGGCCGCGGCGCTGGCCACAGCACATGATGATCGCCGGCGAAGGTGATGAGGTTGAACGTGTCGCCCGTACGCATCGCGCCGAGCATTCGCGTCATCACTTCCTTGCTCTTCTCGATGGGGAAGCCGTTCATCGAGCCCGAGGTGTCGAGCACGAAGACGAGTTCCCGCGCTCGAATCGTCTCGGGCGCCACCCGCGCCGGAGGAATCATGTAGAGAAGGAAATAGCCGTCCTTGCCCGGCGAGCGCTGGGTGAGCACGCCTTCGGCCATCTCGCCGCCGGCGAGCTTCCAGGAGAGCACGAAGTCGCGGTTCGGAATCGTCTTGCCCTTCTCGAGCGTCACGACCGCGCGGCTCTGCGCCGGCTCGGAGACATCGATCTTGTGCAGCTCGCTGCGCAGGTTCGTGACGGCGGGTCCGCCCGTATCGATCGAGATGCGCAGGCTGAGATCATGCCCCGCGCGCTCCGGCGGTCGCACCGGCATGGGCGTGATGAGCGCCGCGTCAGGCACCTGGTCCGTGCCCCGTGCGAATCCGGTGCCCGCGTTCTTCTCTCGCTTGGTTTCCGGGGGCGCGGGCGGACACCAGAACCAGCGGCCGGCGATCTCGCCGGTGCCGTCCGCGAGCAGCGTGCCGGGCTCCTCGCTCCCATCGGGATACTTGACGATGAAGTCCGCGCGCACCTGCTCGAACGGGGGCGCGGCGCCCGCCGCCGCCACGCGAACCGGCCGCTCGATCGCCACCGCTCGCTGCAGCGCTTCGAGCAGTTCCATCGCCGTGATCGGGCCGACCTTGGCGGCGTTCTTCAACTGCTGCTGCTGCGTCATCTGCGCCGCCATCTGTTCCGGCGCAAGGAGGCGCACTCGATCGGGATCGAGACGAATCTGCGCCGGCGCCAGCAGGATCACGCCTTGTCGCAGCACCAGGCCCGCGGGCAGTCCGCCCATGCTCGGCGGCTGCGGCGGTCCGCCCGGAATGTAGCGCGGCCCCACCACCATCGGGAAGTCGAAGGTGAAGACGCCGTCGCGCATGGGAAGCGTTTCGACGTAGGAGATCTCGACGAGCACCTCCGCGCCCGGCTCGATGTTCGCCACGCTCTGCGTGAAGATGTTCGGGCGCTCCTGCTCGAGCAGGCTGGCGACGAATCCGTCGCGCCGCGCCGATTCGTAGATCTGGCGCGCGAGCGTTCGCTCCTTCACTTCGCCTTCGACGATGCGCTCCTCGCCGTGCGAGCGCACGATCATGCGCATGCGGTCGACCGCGGCGCGGTGGCTGAGCGGGAAGGTGTAGACCGCTTCGATGAGTCGCCCGTAGGTGTTCGCGTACTTCTGCGTCACCGTCACGCGCGACACGAAGCCGGAGATCTGCGCGTCGACTGCGGTGTGCTGAAGCGGGCACGGACCGATGAGATTGCCGTCGCGATCGACGGCGTCCAGGCGCCCGCCCTCCGGCACCTGCACCAGGCCGATGTCGGCGCTCGCAGTGCGGGACGGCACGAGCATGAGGATGGCGCCCGCCACGAGCGCCACCGCCACCACCGCGGCCGCCCGCAGCGCCGGTGCCGTGCCGATGCGATGCAGCCGATCGCGCCAGGCGACGGGATGGCGCGCGAATGCGGCGCCCCCGGGGGCGCCGCCCGCGTTCGTCCGTTCCCCCGCCACCCGTGCGAGCAATTCGTCGCGATGCGCGGCCGCGGCCACCGCGCTCTCGTCGTGCCAGGCTCGAAGCAGCGAGTCGAGTTCGTCGCGCGGGGGCGCCGATGCCTCGATGCCGCCGTCGGTCCGGTTCGGAGTCTCGTTCGCTTCGCGACCTTCGTTCTGACCGTGTCGATCGTTCGTCATGACTGCACCGCCTCTCGCAACTGCGCCGCGAGCGCTTCCCGCGCCCGCGCCAGCAGCTTGTAGAACGCGCTTCGACCAAGGCCCAGCGCCGACTGCGCCGCGGCCACGGGATCCGAATCCAGGTAATAGAGGTGGATGGCCAGCCGCTCGTCGTCGTCGAGACGATCGAGCGCGTGCGTGAGCCGATCCAATCGTTCGCGCTGCACGGTGGCCTGCGCCGATGCGGGCGCCACCGTCGTCGTGGCTTCGTCGATCATGCGTTGCATGGCCGCTCCTTCGTGGTGGCGGCGACGACGCTCGGAGCGACGACGCTCCGAGCAGACCAGCCGTGCGATCCGATAGACCCAGGAACGGAAGCCGCGGCAATCGTGGACTTCGTCGAGCTTGCGGAAGGCACGGATGAATGTCTCCTGAAGCGCGTCCTCGGCTTCGGCATCCGCCGCGGATCCGCCGGCGTTTCGCCGACAGAGCGACAGCACCACCGCGGCGTGCCGGTCGTAGATCCGGCGGAATGCCGCTTCGTGGCCCTGCCGGGCCTCCGCGAGGTCCGCGCAGTCGTCGTTCACCGTGTCGTTCATGGCCGCTCGAATCGGATTGTCTCCACCAACGGCTACGATCGTTCCCTCACCATGGCTGCTGAGGAAACCGCCTCCCTGCCCCGTCACCCCCGCCCGCTCGGCGGCGACACGGCGCGGAACCTGCCGACGGCGGCATGGAGCCTCACCGCGCAGGTGCTCAACAACGGCCCGGTGCCCCAGATGTTGCGCGACGGTCGCAAGCCGGAATGGCTGCGGGCTCGAATGCCGGGCGGCGCCGGCTACGAGCGACTCAAGCAGATCGTCGACACGCATCGACTGCACACGGTCTGCCAGGAGGCGAGCTGCCCCAACATGGGCGAATGCTGGAGTCGCGGCTCCGCCACGATCATGATCCTGGGCGACACCTGCACGCGAAGCTGCGGCTTCTGCAACGTGAAGACCGGTCGTCCCGCGGAAATCGATTTCGACGAGCCGCGTCGAGTGGCCGAGAGTCTGCGACTCATGGGCCTGAAGCACGTGGTCATCACCTGCGTCAATCGAGACGAACTGCCCGACGGCGGCGCCGCGATCTGGGCGGAGACGATCGAGCGCACGCACGACGCGTGCCCCGACATGAGCATCGAGGCGCTCGTGGGCGACTTCTGCGGCGATGAATCGGCGCTCCAGGTGGTCATCGATTCACGCCCGGAGATCCTGAGCCACAATCTCGAGACCGTTCGCCGCATGCACGCGGCGGTGCGCCCGCAGGCGCGGTACGAACGATCGCTCGCGGTGTTGGCGCAGATCAAGGCGAACGGACTCGTGACGAAGACCGGCATCATGGTCGGCATCGGCGAGCGGGACGACGAAGTGCTGGAACTCATCGACGACGTGCAGCGCGAGAGCCGCGCCGACATTCTCACCGTCGGTCAGTACCTGCGGCCGACGCGCAATCACCTTCCGGTCGATCGCTGGGTGACCCCCGGAATGTTCGACGAGTATCGGCGCGAAGCGCTCGCGCGCGGCTTCCGCGTGTGCCAGAGCGGACCGCTCGTGCGCTCGAGCTACCACGCCGACGAGGTCGGCGCCGAGGTGCTCGCCGAGCGACGACGCGGCTGAGTCAGATGAACCGAAGCCCGGCTTCGTGGTGATCGATGCGACCCTCGTCGCGACGGATCGCCCTGCTCCAGACCACGATGAACGAACGACGGATCGGCACTCGCTGCACGCCGTGATTCGTCGCCGCGCCGCCGACGCACGCGTGCCCTTCGCCGACCCCGCCGTTGCCGCCGTCGGCGAAGTCGGCAACCAGCTCGATCGCCGTTCCGGTCATGCCGTCTGGATGGCAGCAGGTGGTGCGGATCCGCGCCCCCGTCTCGCTCACGTCGACGGTCTGGTAGCGCATGGGTTCGCCCGGCCGATGGTGCCAGACGAGCACCAGCCAGCCCTGGAACTCGAGGCGATCGCCCCTGCGTCGCTCTGCTCCGCCGATGGCCGCCGAGGTCGACTCGAACCCCGACGGTTCGGCCCGATGATCGGGAGCCGATTCCATGACGCAAGGCTCGAGTTCGTGCGAACCGGAGCAAGGCCGCACGGCCGGACGGCGTCGCGTCGCGGTCGCCTTCGACCGGTGATTCGGCCCAGTCCGCTTCAGTCGCCCCGCGCGCCCACCGATAAGCCCACCATGGCCAAGGCCACTCGCTTCGATCTCTCGCAACTGGAAGGCTGCACGGGCACGGTCTCCGATACGCCCGTGGCCATGCCTCGCGCGCTTCGCCCCGCACGACCGACCGACGCGCAAGATCGAGCGAAGCGTGTCGGGGCCGATGCGGCAACGCCCCCTGCGCCGACCGCGCCTTCGACGAGTTCGACCGCGCCGAGCGCATTGCCGGCGCAGACGGAACCGTCGGAATCGGCGGCGGCGCCCGAAGCGCCCGACGCCGCGCCGGCCCAGAGACTCGCGTCGACGAACGACGACGCCGCGGCCGCCCCCGCCGCACCTGCACCCGTTCCCGCGCCTCGCCGCAGCGTCTTCGACCTCGAGAACGATCGTCGAGCCAGGGAGCTTGATCGCGCCGACGATTCCGAGTCGCTCGATCGAGTTCGACTCGGCGTGATTCTCGCGCTCACGCTCTCGGCCTGGATTCCGGTGCTGCTCATCTGGTGGGCGCGGCTCGGATGATCTTCCGAGCCCTACACTCGCGGCCATGTCCGTCGAGTTCCGACACGCCGCGCTCCCGAACGGTCTGACGGTCATCGCCGAGGTGGACGGCGACGCGCACACGGCCGCCGCCGGTTTCTTCGTGCGCACCGGCGCCCGCGACGAGTCGCGCGAGCTCATGGGGGTGTCGCACTTCCTCGAGCACATGATGTTCAAGGGCAGCGAGCGGCTCGGCGCCGAAGCGGTGAACGAGGCGTTCGACTCGATCGGCGCCGACCACAACGCGTTCACGTCGTCCGAACTCACCGCGTTCCATGCGCACGTGCTGCCCGATCGCTTCGACGAAGCCGTCGACACGCTCGCCGAGATCATGCGGCCGGCGCTTCGCACCGCCGACTTCGACGAGGAGAAGGGCGTCATCCTCGAAGAGATCGCCATGTACGAGGACAACCCCTTCTGGCGTCTCTACGAGGCGGCGATGGATCGGTACTACGGCGATCATCCGCTCGGCCATCGCGTGCTCGGCACGCGCGACACGATCACCGCGCTCTCGCGCGATTCGATGCGGGAGTACTTCGAGCATCGATACTCCGCCGACAACACGGTCGTGGCGGCGGCGGGGCGCGTCGACTTCGACGCGCTCGTGGCGCGGATCGGCGAGCGCTGCGGATCGTGGAAGCGGACCGGTGCGGTGCGCACGCATCGGCCGTTCGAACCCAGGGCGCTCTTGCTCCGAGACCGACATCCGAGCGCGCACCGCTCCTATCTGATGTTCGCGGCTCCGGCGCCGCCCTTCGAGGATCCGCGCCGCTACGCGGCCGCGGTGGCCATGCAGATCCTGGGCGACGGCGAAGGCTCCCGCTTCCACTGGGCGCTCGTCGACACCGGCATCGCCGAAGAAGCCGACGCCAGCTACGACCCGCGCGACGGACTCGGCCTCTTCATGATGAATGCCGCATGCCCCACCGACGCCGCGGACGAGGTGGAGCGCATCGTGCGCGAGCAGATCACGGCGCTTCGCGACTCGCTCGATGAAGGCGACCTGCTCCGCGCCAAGCGCAAGATCGCCACTGCGATCGCGCTGGCGGGCGAGCGTCCTGCCGGGCGCATGCAGCGAATCGGCGTGCTCTGGACGATGCGCGGAATGCACCGAACGCTCGAGCAGGAAACCGAGGAGATCGAGCGGCTCGCGCTCGACGATCTGCGATCCTGCCTCGACGCCTTTCCGCCCGCGCCGTTGCTGGCGGCGCGGCTGGAACCGGAACAGACCAGCCGCTGATCGCTCGCGGCGCGCCGGCGTTCGTACAGGCACCGCTCGGCATCGCCGGCTTCAGCGAATCTGCTCCGCCGCCGTCATCGGATCGTGCGCCGGCTTGAAGATCCCCACGCGATTGCGTCCGCCTCGCTGCGCGGCGGAGAGCGCCAGCATCGCGGCTCGCACGAGCGCGTCGGGGGAGTCGAACCGGGCGGCGCCGTGCACGGCCACGCCCGCGCTGATCGTGTTCGGCTCGCGGCTCCGCGTTGCCGGGACCGTTCGCTCGCAATCGCGCCGAACTCGTTCCGCGAGCTTCATGGCCTCCCGTGCGCCGGCGGCGCCGGCTTCGACCGGAAGCACCACCGCCAGCAGCCCCTGCGAGATTCGATGCACCGACGCCGCGCTGCCTGCCGTCTCGGCGAGCCGTGCTTCGAGGCGCGCCACGGTCATCGCGTCCGGCGCCTGCCGGCGCAGCGTCGTGATCGCATCGGGCTCGATCAGGAGCAGCGCCGTGCCCCGGGCGTCCGTGGCGAGCAGATCGGCGAGCCGTCGCTCGAATCCGATCCTGTCTCCCTGCGCTTCCGCCTGCTCGGCGGCGCGGCGAGCCTCGGGATCCTGGAGCGCGCGAGCCCGATCGAGCAGCCGGTCGCCGTCGGCGCCGTCGCCGATGTCGATCTCGAGCATCGCCGCGAGTTCCGTGGCTCGCTTCCCGATCTGTTCGAGCAGCTGCCTCGCATCGCCGCCCCGCATCGCAAGCTCGCCCTCGCCGTGCCGCAGGAACGACGCCTCCGCGAACGCGCGGGCGCGGGCGTCGGTGCCGCCCGTGCCTCGCTCAGCGATTCCGGCGAGCGCCACGACGACCTCGAGCGACGGCATGTGACGCGCCGGCTCGCGCTCGTGCGTCGCGATCGCGTTCGCGAGCTCCGGCGGAAGTCCCCAGCGCTTCGCCATCATCGCGCCGACTTCGGCGTGATCGATTTCGAAGAAGCGCTGCTCGTCGCGGATCAGGCGCGAGTGGTCGCCCCTCGCTTCGTCCTTGACCTGAAGGTATCGGTCGCCGAAGGCGCGATACATGGAGACCATGCCGATCTCGGCGAGCAGTCCTGTGAGCTGCGCTTCGTCGGGGTCGACGCCCTTGCCGAAGCGAGCCAGCAGCCGCGCGGAGACGGCGTTGCGCACCGATCGACGCCAGTAGCTCCGCCATGGGAAGTCGATCTCTCGATCGTCGCCGCCGTCGAGCGTCCGCGCCAGCGAAAAGCCGAGCACGATCGATCGCACGGCGCGAAGTCCGAGCAGCGTCGCGGCCTGCGAGATGTTCGCGCAGGGACGCGGCAGCGCGTAGTAGCTGCTGTTCACCGTGCGCAGAAGCCGCACGACGAGCGCTTGATCGAGTTCGATCACTTCCGCGATCTCCGGGATCGTGGCGTGGCCGGACTCCGTGATGGAAAGAATCCGCCGCGCAACCGCCGGCATGGACGGCAGCCGCGCTTCGGACAGAACCTCCTCGAGACGAACGTCGAGCATCAATCCTCCCCTTCCCCCGATCAGATCGGGCGAGGTCCGGATCGCGTTGAGCGTCCCAGGAGATTTCCGAAGAGATGGGTGAGCGTGGGAGGTTCCATCTGCAGCGTCTCGCGCAGGTGGGCCGCGAGCAGGCGATTCGCCCGATCGAGCGTCTCGAGCGGCGCCGACGACACGCCGTCGGCGCCCGAGTTCACGCGCCGAAGCAACTCGAGCGTCTCGCGTCGCACGCGCCAGCCGTGCTCGGGCTCGATCTCGGTGAATCCGCCGCTGCGCGGGTCGAACCAGAGCGTCGCCGCACGGCCTTCCGCGTCGAGCGCGGGCTGCACGCCCGTCTCCTGGAGCAGACGCCACTGGAAACGCAGCAGCGCCTGCGCCGTCCGTGCCGCCTGTTCCGTCTGCGCCGAGACCTCCTGCGCTCGATCAGGCGACGAGCGACCGCCGACCGCGCGAAGAAGCGACGCGAACTCGTCGTAGAGGCCCGGATGCGGGTCCGCCGGCGCCACCATCCGCGCCACGAGATCGGCCGCGTAGAACGAGATGCGATTCGCCGGCAGCGAATCACGCAGTCCCGGGAAGGTCTCGAGCAGATCCCAGTCGGTGAAGGTGGCGAGCTCCGTGGTCGGCTTCACGATCACGCCGAACTCGCCGCGCGAGAGCAGGTCGATGCCGCCGCCGAAGCGCCCGCGTTCCCGGCGCGCTCCTTTCGCCAGTCCTCGCAGCACGCCGAGCGAGCGGCCGAAGACGCTCACCGTCTGGCTCGTCTCGGACCAGTCCCAATGTCGAAGGCAGATCCCCTCGTCGCGGAGGGCCGGCATGCCGCCATGCTACGACGAGCGCGCGGCGGTCAGCCGCCGGGGCCCTTGCGCTGCGTTGCGGCTTCTCGGCCGAACCGTTGGACGCAGTTCCGGCCTCGCTCCTTGGCGCGATAGAGCGCCGCGTCCGCGCACGCCACGAGCGCCTCCTGCGACGGCGGGCCCTGCACCGACTCGAGATCGCACACGCCGAAACTCGCCGTCACCACGAGATCGCCGCTCACCGGCCACGCCTGGGACTCGATCGCGGCGCGATGGCGCTCCGCCACTTCCGAGGCCTCGGCGACGCCCGTGTTCGGCAGGATCACGCCGAACTCCTCGCCGCCGTAGCGGCACGCGATGTCGCTGGTGCGCCCCGACGAGAGGATCTGCGCCATGCGTTCGATCACCGTGTCGCCGAAGGGATGGCCGTACTGATCGTTGATTCGCTTGAAGCGATCCAGGTCGCACATGAGCAGCGACACCGGCTGCTTGTGGCGGATCGCCTCCGAGACCTCCTGCTGCAGGCGCTGCTCGAAGTAGCGGCGATTCCAGAGACCACTGAGGCCGTCGATCTGCGCCTTCTGCTCGAGCATGCGGAAGAGGTGCTGCATGCGCAACGCGCTTCGCACACGCGCCCGGAGCTCCACCACTTCGAACGGCTTGGAGATGAAATCGACGGCGCCGAGATCAAGCCCGCGCACGCGATCCATCGTGTCGCCGGTGGCGCTGATGAAGATCACGGCGATCTGCTGCGTCTCCGGATCGGTCTTCAGGCGCGAGAGCACCTCGAAGCCGTCCATCTCGTCCATCTCGATGTCGAGCAGCACCACTTCGGGGTGCATCTCCCGCGCCATGCGCAGTCCTTCCGACGCCGACTGCGCGCTGAGGATCTCGATGCGCTCGTGCTGCAGCCGCACGCGCAGGAGCCGATGGATGGGCTCCGAGTCGTCGATGACCAGCAGTTTCGGAGTCGCGGGCTCGAAGACGCCGTTCCCCATGGATCACGCGAGCCTCAGCCCGCCTCCGTGACGCGGGCGAGCAATGACACGAACGACTCGAAGGCGCCGCGAGCGTCGTTCGACGGAGTCGACGCTCGATCCGCTCGCGCAAGGGCCGCTTCGAGCCGGGCTGCCGACTCGCCGATCTCGCCGAATCCGTAGCCTCCGGCGGCGCCCTTCATCTGATGCGCGATCGTCCGGACGCGGACCCGATCTCCGGAGCTCCACGCCTGTCGCAGTTCGTGCAATCGGTTCGGAACTTCGGCGACGAAGAACGCCACGATCTCGCGCATCTCCGGATCATCGGCGAAACGACTGCGGATGGGGTCGGCGGTCATCGCGGCGCCATTGTCCATGACGACTCGATGATCGCTCGGCGGGTTGTGGTCGATCAATGCACGCTCCTCCACTCGACCCCGGAATCTCCGATCCGCCGCGGGGCCCTCCAAGGGACATTGTGGCAGAAGGCACGACCGAAGGTGGGTCTGGACCGGGAACGCGTTCGAGTCGGCCCCTGCAAGCGGTTCGACGGCGATCGCCGTCGTGCGCCAATCGCGGGCCTTCACGCGACGCCCTACACTCGGATCGTTCTTCTTCGCCCCGCCGCACGAAAGTGCTGCGTCAGGAGCTTTCCCGTGATTCCCAAGCCTCCGCCCCGCGAGGGGCAGCTCGGCTTCATCTACTCGCCGCCGTACCGCATCCAGGGAATCTCGATCGCCGGCGAACAGACGGCGATCCACTGCCCCGAACTCGATCTCGCCTTCGACGTGGGACTCTGCCCGCGTCCGGTGCTCACCGCGTCGATCGTGGCGCTTTCGCACGCGCACATGGATCACTCGGCGGGCATTCCGTACTACTTCAGCCAGCGCACCTTCCAGAAGCTCGGCACGGGGCACGTGGTCTGCCATCCCGAGCTCGAAGCGCCGCTTCGCCAGATGATGGCCGGGTGGATCGATCTGGAGCGACAGCGCACGCCGCATGAGATCACGGCGCTGGCGCCCGATGCGTCGATGAGGATCCGCCCGAATCTGCTGCTCCGCGCAATCGAAGTGAGCCACACCGGGCCGAGCCTGGGCTTCTGCGCCGTGGAGACGCGAAGCAAGCTGCGCCCCGAGTTCCGCGACCTCCCGCAGGAACGGCTGCGCGAGCTGCGCCTGGGCGGCACGGCGATCACGCACGCCGTGGAGATCCCGCTCGTGGCGTACACCGGCGACACGGAGATCGGCCCGTGTCTCTTCCGCGACGAATTCGCGCAGGCGGGAATCGTGGTCACGGAATGCACGTTCTTCGAGGCGGAACATCGAGATCGCGCCAAGGTCGGCAAGCACCTGCACGTGGAAGACCTCAAGACGCTGCTGAAGGCATGGAGCGCTCGCGACGTGGTCGTGGTGCACGTGTCGCGGCGCACGAACCTGGCGTTCGCGCGCGAGCGCCTGCGCGAAGTCTGCGGCGACGACGCGGAGCGCGTGCATCTGCTCATGGATCATCGCGCGAACCGCGCGCGATTCGAGCGTCAGCAGGCCGAGAGCGAATCCTCCGTCGCTGTCAAGGGGGAGTCCGATGCGTCGTCGTCGAGCGAACCGCGCGACGAGGATCGCGCGTTGAATTCCGGTTGACGGCCCTCGGAACTCGCTCTACATTGCCGCCCGTCGAACTCACGCTCCCGCGCTGGTGGGCACTCGTGCGAGAGCTTGTGCGGAACTGGGTTGAACGGTTCGAATGCTTGGCTTCGCAGTGCGCCGACGCGCCTGCGGATTCTTTGGTGGGCGGAGTCGGTGTGTTCAGGCTGCCCGTGAGCACGCGGACGATTCCCGTGGAAGGGCGCGCATGTCGCGAGCGGACCGTGAACTGCGGGACGGCATTCTGGCGTACCTGCGGAAGCACCATTCCGGGCTCTGCCGCCACTGGTTCGACGACATCTCGGTGATCGGGATCGAGGGAGGCGTGCTGCGGCTCGTCATGGAGGACGAGGTTCGACGCCGCTATCTGCAGCGCAGCGCGGCGCCGGCATTCGCGGAGGCGGCGCAGACGGTGACTGGGCGCCTGCTTGCCGTGCGATTCCTCGCGTCGAAGACGGGCTCGCCCGCCATCGATCGCGCCGACGGCACGAACGCGGACGGCTCGGAGCCGCCGGTGTCGCTCGACGACCAGATGATCCTGAGCCCCGACTTCAGCTTCGATCAGTTCGTGATGGGGCCGGAGAATCGGCTGGCGCATGCGGCGGCGCAGGCGGTGGCCGACCGGCCGGGGCGTGCGTACAACCCGTTCGTCATCCACGGAGGCGTCGGACTTGGAAAGACGCACCTCCTTCAGGCCGTCTGCCAGGCGGTGCTTTCGCGCCAGCCATCGACGCGGGTGACCTACATCAACTGCAGCACGTTCATCGACGCCTTCCACGACTGCGTGAAGGCCGGCCGCATGCCGGAGTTCCGCAACCGCTTCCGCATGGTCGACATGCTCGTCATCGACGACGTGCACCTCCTGTCGCGACACGAGCAGACGCAGGAGGAGTTCTTCCACACCTTCAACGCGCTGCACCAGGCCGGCAAGCAGATCATCCTGAGCGCCGATTCGATCCCGAACGAGATTCCGGCGCTGACCGAGCGGCTGGTCAGCCGGTTCAACTCGGGGCTGGTGGCGCGGGTCGATCGACCGGGATTCGAAACGAGAGTGGCGATCGTCAAGGCCAAGGCGCAACTCCACCAATTGACATTGCCGGAGGACGTGCCCGCATATGTCGCGGCTCGGGTGGCCTCGAACATCCGCGAGCTCGAGGGGGCGCTCGCGAGATTGCGGGCGCTGGCGCTGGCCACCGCGCGGCCGATCGACCTCGATCTCGCGAAGTTGGCGCTCGCCGACGAAGGGCGCCCCGACGACGAGCGCAGCCCCTCGATCCAGACGATCCTCGAAGCGGTGGTCCGCTACTACAACCTGCGGCTGGCGGACCTGCTCGGCAAGCGCCGGCACAAGTCCGTGGCATTGCCGCGGCAGGTGGCCATGTGGCTTGCGCGACGGCACACGCGGCACAGCCTGGAGGAGATCGGCGGCCACCTGGGCGGCCGTGATCACAGCACGGTGCTGCACGCGGTGCGGACGGTCGATCACCGCCGCGAACGCGATCCAACCCTGTCGAGCGACGTGGCCCGGCTCGAGCGATCGCTCGAGCGGCGGCACGCCACCGAGTGACTGACGGCCGGCACGACGCCCTCGGCGAGCGGTCCTGACCCTGGTCCTGTGGACAACCCGTCCTCGAGCTGTCTCGCGTCGGCGTCGGCGAAGGCCGATTCCACGCCGAAATCGAGCACCCGGACGAGCCCCAGGGCGACACTGACTGCAGCGGCACCGGCAGCGACTCGCTGTTGACAGGCTTTCCACCGCGGAATCGGGTGCTCAACGCCCTGATTCCCTGCGGTTTCCAAGCCGAACGGGTTCAACCATCCACAGTCGGACAGGGCTCTCTGCTGATAGGGAGAAAGAGTTCTTATGGAAGGGTGACACCGAGCCGCCGTGGCCTGCAGGATCTGTCATCGGCGCCATGGGCCGAAGGCGGGCGTGCCGTCGAATCCGGTATCAGATTCGCTGCGCGTGACCTGTGGATAACCGTCCGACGGCGAGCGGCCCGCGGGTTCGCAGGGGCTGGCACCCGGGACAGAACCAGGTGCCGCGTCCCGCGACGACGATGCGTCGAATCATCGACCGATCGCCGCGCGACCGGCAGCGCTCGCAGTCGGCGCCGGCGCGTCCGTAGACGCGATGCTGGCGCTGATACGAACCGAAATCTCCCGACGGATCTCGATAGTCGCGGACGGTGGAGCCGCCCTGTTCGATCGCGTCGCGCAGCACGATCCGGATCGCGTCGACGAACTCGACGGCGAGGTGCGCCAGTCGATTCGCGCGGATGCAGGGATGCATGGCGATGCGGTGCATGATCTCGTCGGCGTAGATGTTGCCGATGCCGGCGACGATCGCCTGATCGAGAAGCAGGCTCTTGATCGGGCGTTTCGATCGGCGCAGCGATGCGGCAAGCTCCGTTGCATCGAGGTCGAGCGCGTCGGGACCCAGGTTCGACCAGTGCCGATCGAGTGCGCCTCGGGTCGGCAGCGCGGCGAGGCCGCCGAAACGGCGCGGATCCACGAAGCGCAGTTCGTAGTCGCGCTCGCCCGCGCGAAGCGACCACTCGGCGTGCGTGTGCGGAATCCGAGGCGCCGGCCATGGAGCCGGGCCGCCGTTCGCCCGCTGGTCGAGCAGCAGTCGCCCGCTCATGCCGAGCTGGACGAGCAGCACGCGGCCATCCTCCGCGACCAGCGCCAGTTGCTTGCCGCGGCGAACGAGCGACTCGATCGTCGCTCCGACGAGCAGCGAGCGTTCCGCGGCGGCGCTGCGGGGCCGGAGCGCCCGCTCCGGGCCTCCGCCCCGGCGCGGCAGGCGTTCATGCCGCTCGAGCGAGCGCAGCACGTCGCGCCGGCGCAGCAGTGCGCGCAGAACCGAGGCGCCCCTCAGGTGCGCCTCGAGTCGGCGGCGGATGGTCTCGACCTCGGGAAGCTCGGGCATCGGCGCTTCATATACTTCGCCCATGTCCACTCAGCCATCGCCGCCGTCCTCGCCGCAACCAGGCCATGTGCGAAGCCAGGATCCGGTGAAGGCGATCGCCGAGACGCGGGAAGCGATCGGCCGGCTGCGCGCGGAGGTGCAGAAGGTGATCGTGGGGCAGGAGCAGGTCTTCGACCAGATCCTGCTCGCCATCTTCTGCGGCAGCCACGCGATCCTCGAAGGCGTGCCGGGACTGGCGAAGACGCTCATCATCAGCACGATCGCGAAATCGATGTCGCTCGAGTTCAGCCGCATCCAGTTCACGCCCGACCTGATGCCGAGCGACATGACGGGCACCGAGGTGATCGAGGAGGACAAGTCGACGGGATCGCGCAGCCTTCGCTTCGTGCGCGGACCGATCTTTGCGCACGTGGTGCTGGCGGACGAGATCAATCGCACGCCGCCGAAGACGCAGGCGGCGCTGCTCGAAGCGATGCAGGAGCGACAGGTCACCGTCGGCGGCGTGGCCCACAAGCTGCCGACGCCGTTCTTCGTGCTCGCCACGCAGAACCCGATCGAGCAGGAAGGCACCTACCCGCTTCCCGAGGCGCAGCTCGATCGTTTCATGTTCAACATCCGCGTGCAGTACCCGAGCGAGCAGGAGGAATTCGAAGTGGTGCGCCGCACCACGAGCGGCACGGCGCCCGAGCCTTCGCCGGTGCTCGGTGCGCGCGACGTCACGCGCATCCAGGAGCTCGTGCGGCAGGTGCCGATCGCCGACCATCTCGTGCAATACGCGCTTCGGCTCGTGCGGGCGACGCGCTCCGGCGAGCACTCACCGAAGATCGTTCGCGATTACCTCTCCTGGGGCGCCGGCCCGCGCGCGAGTCAGTTCCTGGTGCTCGCCGCCAAGGCGCTTGCGGTGCTCGAGGGCGCCGAGCACGTCATGCCGGCGCACCTCCAGGCGGTGGCGCCGCCGATCCTTCGGCATCGGATCATCACGAACTTCAACGCCGAAGCCGACGGCGTCTCGAGCGATCGCATCGTCGAGACGCTGCTCGAGGAGATTCCCATCGATCGAGCCGCCGCGTCCGCACCGATCGGCCGCGTGATCTCGTAGAAGCTTCATGCGAGCCGAGCAGTACCTGGCGCCGGAGACGCTCTCGCAGCTCGCGCCGTTCTCGCTGCGGGCGCGGATGATCGTCGAGGGCGTGATGAGCGGCATGCACCGCTCTCCGTACCAGGGCCTCGCCGTCGAATTCGCGGAGCATCGTCCGTACACGCCCGGCGAAAGCCTTCGGCATCTCGACTGGAAGGTCTACGGGCGCAGCGACAAGCTCTACGTGAAGCGCTACCTCCAGGAGACGAACCTGGACGTGGTGCTGCTGATCGACGCCTCCGCGTCGATGCGCTTCGGAACGCTCGGTCAGAAGTCGGGATGGGGCGGAACCGAGGCGGGACGATCGCGCTCGCTGTGGACCAAGTTCGATTGCGCCACGGCCACGGCGGTGGCGCTCGCATACCTCTGCCTCGCGCAGCGGGACCGCGTGGGGCTCGTGCTCTTCGCCGACGGCGTGCAGGCGTCGCTGCGGCGATCGGGCGTGCGCGACCAGTGGCGCAAGATCGTGCAGGCGCTGACCACGGAACCGGTCGAACGCGCCACGATGATCGGCCGCAGCTGCGACGAAGTGCTGGCGACGACCCGCGGCCGCTGCCTCTTCTTCATCCTGAGCGACTTCCTCTTCCCGCCGGAGGAACTGCGGCTCGCGCTCGCGCGGCTGCGGCATCGAGGACACGACGTCGTGCTCGTCGAGATCCTCGACCGCCAGGAGATCCGCTTCGAGCTCGACGATCCGACGATCTTCGAGGGACTCGAAGGCGAGCCGCGCGTGATGGCGGACGCACGGCTTCTGCGGCGCGCCTACCTTGACGAGCTCGCACGACATCGCGCGGAGATCGAACGACTCGTGCGCGGGTTCGGATACGACCGCGTGTCGCTCGACAGCCACGATTCGGTCGGTCCCGCGCTCGCCTCGCTGCTGGCGCGGCGCGAGGCGCTGGCGCGGCGGAGCGGCGCCGGATGAACCTGCTTCACCCCGGAATGGCGCTGGCCGCGCTCGCGGCCGTGAGCGTGCCGATCGTCATCCACCTGCTGCTCCGGCGGCGGCGGCGCGTGATCCAATGGGCGGCCATGGATCTGCTGAAGCGTGCGATGCAGCGAGACCGTCGTCGGCAGCGCGTCGAGCGCTGGCTGCTGCTCGCGGCGCGGTGTCTGCTCATCGCCATCGCGGGAATCGCGCTGGCGCAGCCGTTCGTGAAGTCGAGCGAGGCCTTCGGCGGCTCGGTGAGGACGGTGTGGCTCGTGATCGACGACGGCGTGGCGAGCGCGGAGCGCCTTCCCGACGGAAGCACGGCGCTCGAGCGGAGCACGGCGGAGGGTCGGCGCATGCTCGAATCGCTCGGCGCCGCCGATCGCGTGGGCGTGATCTCCGCGGCGGCGCCGGTCCGACGGCTCGTCGACCCGCCGACCGCGGACAAGACGCGGCTCGATTCCCTGCTCTCGCAGATGTCGCCCGCCGACACCGGAAGCGATCTCTCCGCGGCGATTCGTTCCGCGGCGGAGGCGGCGCGGGAGTCGGAGGAGGCCGGCGAGATCGTGCTGCTCAGCGGATTCCGTCGCGGTTCGCTCGATCCATCGTCGATGGCGCCCTCGGTCGATGCGGAGGTGAATGCCCGCTGGACGCTCTCGGCGCTCGAACCACTCTCGGGCTTCCCGTCGAACGCGTGGATGACGCGGGCGGAGGCGATCCGCACGGGCGAGGAGTCGGGAATGGAAGGCGATCGCACGGTTCGCGTGCAGATCGAACGGCGGAGCGAGGCGCTTCCGCGAAGCGTTCGACGAGTCACCTCGGCGGGACCCGCGGCGGGCGCCGCCGACATCGCCCTGGACGCGGGCGAGCGCCGCGGCGGCGCCGATCTTCGGCTGCGGCGAGACGGCGCCGATGCGGAGGAATCGGGCGCCGCCTCGATTTCGCTCGAGCTCGACCACGACGCCCAGCCGCGCGACGATCGACTCTTCGCGGTGCTTCCTTCCGAGCACCCGGCGCGGGTGGTCGTGCTCGATCGCCGCGGCGGTTCCGTGCGGGACCTCGAGCGCCTCGGCTCCGGCGTGTGGATGGCGCGAGCACTCGATCCCGGCAAGTCGGGCGCGCTCCAGGTGGACGAAGTCGATCCGGGCTCGCTCGATCGCGCCATGCTCAAGGGCGCCGACGCGGCGATCGTGGCGAGACCCGATCTCGTGACCGCCGACGGATGGAAGATGCTGCGCGAGTTCGTCGCCGCCGGCGCCGCGCTGCTCGTGACGCCGTCGCCGGACGATTCCGGCCAGCGCTGGACGGAGTCGTTCCGAAGCTCGCTCGCGCCGTCGTGGACGATCGATCCGGAAGTGGAGGGCGCGGTCACCGCGTGGCGGCTCGCGCCGCAGCAGCCCAGCTCGGCCACGCTGCGGCAGCTCGGCTCCGAGATTTCCGTGCTCGCGGCCCCGGTTTCGGTTTCGCGGCGGATCCGCATCGCCGCGCCGCCGACCGACGCGGAGGCGGCGCTCGTCTTCGACGACTCGACGCCGATGCTGCTCTGCGGTCGGCCGGGAGGCGCCTCGCGCGGATGGGTGGCGCTGCTCGCATGCGCCCCGGAGCTCTCGTGGACGGATCTGCCGGTTCGGCCGCTCATGGTCCCGCTGCTCCAGGAGGTCGTGCGACAGGGCCGGGCGCTCGCGACGATGGACGCGGGCAACCTCGTCGGCGCGCCGGCGTCGCTTCCGCGCGGCGCGGCGGCGCTCGAGATCGTTCCGCCCGCAGGTTCGGAGGGTGCGCCGCGAGGGACCGCGATCCTTCCCGCCGGCGCGGACGGGCGCACGCGCGATCCGGTGCTTGCGCCGGGACTTCACCGGGCGCTCGACGACTCGGGCCGCCCGATCGGCACCGTCGCCGTGAACGTCGATCCCGCCCGCGCGAGCATCGAGCCGAACGATCCCGGCGCGGTTCTGGCGTGGCTCGAGCGAAGCGGATCGTGGCGCTGGCGCGGCGACGGATCGACCGAAGGAGAGGGCGCCTCCGCGAGCGCCGATGCCGAGGCGTCCTGGAGCATCTGGCTGCTCGGCGCGGCGGTCGCGCTCGCGCTGCTCGAGACGATCATGGCGCGGCTGCTGAGCCGAAGCGACGCGACGGAGCGCGGCGCATGAACTGGATCGAGTCGACCGTCGCGTGGCTGCTGCGGCTTCCGAGCGATCACGCCGCGGGATCCTGGCGCTTCGGATTCGAGCGGCCGATTCCCGGCTGGGCATGGCTGCTCGCGGCGGTCGCCGCGGTGCTCGTCGGCGCGTGGTCGGTTCGAGCGTCGACGCTTCCGCGCGGTCGCCGATCGCTCATCGCGGCGCTTCGAGCGCTGCTGCTTCTGCTGCTGGCGCTGCTGCTCACGGGGCCGATGCTCACGCTTCCGCGCGAGCGCGTGGAGCCGGACTGGGTGCTCGTGGTGGCCGATCGCAGCGCGTCGTTGCGCGTGGGGGACGTGGAGCTCGACGGCGCGATGATCTCGCGCGACGCGCAGCTCGAGCGAGCCGTTCGAGGAAGTGCGGCGGTCTGGAAGGAACTCGATGCGACGCGTCGCGTCGTCTTCCTCGGATTCGACGCGGGGCTGCGGGAACTCGAGATCGACGAGCAGGGTCTGCCGACGCTCGGCGCCGCCGACGGCATGGCCACGGAGATCGGGCCCGCGATCTCGGCGGCGCTCGATCGCGCGGCGGCGAGGCCGGTGGCCGGCGTCGTGCTGCTTTCCGACGGCCGCACGACCGTGCCGCCCGAGCGCGGATTGCTGCGCCGACTCTCGGCCGAAGGCGTGCGCGTGCACGTGGTGCCGCTCGGCGCCGACGCTCCGAGCGGGGATCACGCCATCCGCGCGATCGAAGCGCCGCAGCGCGCGTTCGTGCGCGACGAAGTGCCGATCGAGGTGGACCTCGATCGATCGCCGGGCGTCGGCGGCGCGCTGCGCGTGAAGCTCGTGGACGAGCAGAGCGGGCGACTGCTCGACGCGGCGGAGTTCGACGACGCCGAGACCGGCCGTCGCACGGTCACGCTCATCGGCCGGGCCGACGATCCGGGCGAGCGCTCGTGGCGCGTCGAGATCGAGCCGCAAGGGCGCGATCTCGTCGCCGACAACAACTCGAAGTCGTTGCGAATCGAGATCGTCGATCGACCGATCCGCGTGCTGTTCGTCGAGGGATATCCGCGCTGGGAGTACCGCTACCTGAAGAACCTGCTCGTGCGCGAGCACGGCATCGAGAGCTCGGTGATGCTGCTGTCGGCCGATCGCGACTTCGCCCAGGAAGGCAACGCGCCGCTCACGCGATTGCCGCGCACGAAGGAGGAATTCGCCGGATACGACCTGATCGTGATCGGCGACGTTCCCGCGGGGGCGTTCTCGTCGGCGCAGATGGAGGCGATCAAGGATCTCGTCTCCACGCGCGGCGCGGGCGTGCTCTGGATCGGCGGCGCGCGGCAGATGCCGCGGAGCTGGAAGGGGTCGGCGCTCGAGGAGCTGCTTCCGATCAAGGGATCGCTCGAGCTCGAGCGCTTCGACGAATCGGTGACGATGCGCCCGACGCCGCGCGCGCTGCGGCTCGGCCTCATGCGCGTGGAGGGGGCGCCGACGCCCGGATGGCCCGAGGCGCTCTCGTCGCCCGACACCGGGTGGTCGCGACTCGAGTGGGCGCAGCGGCTCGAGCCCGGAGATCTGAAGCCGACCGCGGAAGTGATCGCGGAGACGGCCTCGGGCGACGGCGGCCGCGCGTCGCCGCTGCTCGTGTCGATGCGCTACGGCGCGGGGCAATCGATGTACCTGGCCACCGACGAGACCTGGCGCTGGCGCTACGGCCGCGGCGAGACGCTTCCCGAGCGCTTCTGGCTTCAGTTGCTGCGATCGCTTTCGCGGAGCGGCATGCACGGAAGCGATCGTCCGGTCGAGATCGTCGTGGAGCCGCGCCGCGCCGAGATCGGCGATCCCGTTCGCGTCGAAGTCGAGTTCCGCGATCCCGAGGCGATTCGCCCGGCGCCGTCTCGATTGCAGGCGAGCGTGTCGATCTCGCGCGAGCGAAGCGCGGCACCCGAGGATGCGGGCGTGGTCGAATTGACCCAGGTCGAGGGGATTCCCGGTCGATGGGTCGGCACGTTCTTCCCGGACCGAAGCGGAATGCACGCGATCTCGCTCCAGGGCCACGCGGGCGTCACGGCCGAGCTCGAAGTGGCCCGCACCGACCAGGAATCCGCGAATCCCCAGGCGGATCACGCATTGCTTTCGCACATTGCCGAGCAGACGCAGGGCGAGGTGATCGAGCCCGATTCGCTCCATCGGCTGCTGCGAGGCGACGTGCTGCCCAACCGGGCCGTGACGATCGAGAACCCGCGGATCCATTCGCTCTGGGACACGCCGCTCGCCCTGATCCTGTTGATCCTCGTTCCAGCGGTCGAATGGAGTGTCCGACGATGGTCGAGGCTAGCCTGATGCGGTTCGACGGCGGCGCCGCAGCGTCGGCAATCGCCGACTCGAAGCGTCGGTAAGAGGAGGTCCATGCCGGCGATGACGAGCATCGTGGAACGCCTGGAGCGCCTGCGGCGCCGTGCGCGCCTGGTGCTCCTGAGCGAGCGAAGCGCGGTGCTGCTCGCCGTGGCGATCGGCGCCGCGATGGGCTGGGTCGCCCTCGACGCCCTGCTTCGATTCCCCGCCACGCTGCGCTTCGTGGCGCTCGTGGTCGGCGTGATCGCGATCGCGTCGGCGATCGCGCGATGGTGGTGGCCGGCGGCACGGTTCCGACCGTCGCTTCCGACGCTCGCGCTGCGGGTGGAGCGGCAGCGGCCGGACCTTGCGGGGCGGCTCGCCTCCGGCGTCGAGTTCGCGCAGCGTCCGGCGCCGGGCGTGCTCGAGAAGCGAGTCGTCGAATCGACGGAGCGGCTGGCCGGCGACGATCCGTTCACCGGCGTGATCCGCCGCGATCGATTGCGCCGCGCCCTTGTCGGCTGCGGCGCGGCGCTCGTGGCCGTGGCGGCGATCGCGGCCTTCCAACCGGAGTTCGCCGCGATCGGCGCGAAGCGCCTGTTCGCGCCATGGAGCAGCGCGGAATGGCCCGCGCGGACGCTCGTGCAGTCGCTCATGGAAGGCGTCACGCATCTGCCGCGCGGTCGCGCGGTGCTGCTCCGCGCGGAGGCGGTGCGAGGGGATCCGGCGTCGATGCGCCCGTTCGTGCGCTATCGAACGACGCGGCAGGGCGTGGCGGGTCCGTGGCGGGACGCGGCGCTGGCGCGGCAGCACGGCGAGGTCTTCGAGCGACCGCTCGAGGTCGACGCCGATTCGATCGAGTTCCGCTTCGGCACGAGCGACGCGATGACCGACGCCGCGACGATCCACTTCGTGCGTCCGCCGGCGATCGAGCGAGCCACGCTGCGCGCCGAGCCGCCGGCGTACGCGTCCGCGGTGCAGGCGCCGAGCGAGACGGAGCTCGGCCCGGGAACGGACGCCCGCGCCACGCTCGCGGCGCCGCTGCTCGCCGGAAGCCGCGTGGAGCTCGACTTCGCGTTCAATCGCGAACTGCCGGTGCCTCGGCCGGACGACGACTCGCGCCGCGAGTGGCTGCGCCGCACGTTCGGCGGCGACCTGCCGGAGTCGACGCAGGTGGAGGCGCCGAACGCCCTGAGCGACCGCGTCACGCTGCGATTCGAGGCGAGCGACGATCTCGACCTTCCGATCGAGCTGCGCGACGAGCACGGAATCGTGGGCGACGACGGTGCGCGATATCGGCTCGCGGTGTCGCCCGATCGTCCGCCCGCGGCGTCGATCACGGATCCCGCCGCGGACGAGATCGTGCTGCCGAGCGCGGCGCTCGCGGTGACGGCGGAGGCGAGGGACGACCTTTCGATCGACGAGATCGGCGTGCGCGTCGAGAAGGTCGGCGGCGAGGTGCGCGACACGATGGAGCGCCGGCGCGGCGAGAGCGCTCGCCTGTCGACCACCGTGACGCCGGAGCAGTTCGGCGCGGGGCCGGGCGACACGCTGCTCGTGTCCGCGATCGCCACCGACGACTTCGAGCAGGACGGCGTGCGCCGCGAGCCCACGATCTCGCCGCCGCGCCGGATCCGCGTGGTGAGCGAGGAGGAATTCACGCGGCAGATCCGGACGCAACTGGCGGCGATCCGCCATTCGGCGATCCGCGCGGAGGCGACGCAGCGCGAGATCATCGCGTCGACGGCGCCGAGCGAGCCGGCGGAGCCGGGCGAGCAGACGGATCCGAACGCGGCGGCCGACGGCGACGGCGCGAACGCCGACCCCGATCGAGCGAACGCCGACGCGACCGCGCCGAAGCCGAGCGCCGAGGAGCTCGCGCGACGGCAGGCGCGGGTCTCCGATCGCATCCAGGGAATGTCGGCCGCGATCGAGTCGCTCCAGTCCCGCGCCCGCGCGGGCGGACTCGAGCGCGACGCGATGAACGAGATCCTGCGGCAATCGCAGGACCTGCTCGAAAACGCCGCGAGCCGGTCGGCGCAGGCGTCCACGCAACTCGCGGAGCGGGGCACCACGCCCGAGGCGGCCGAGTCCCAGGAAGCGGTCCGGGCCGAGCTCGAGGATCTCGTGCGCCTGCTCGATCGCGACGAGGACGCGTGGGTGGCCACGCGCCGCATCGAGCGATTGCGAGAACAGATCGAGGGGCTGCTCGAGGAGACGCGTCGAACCGGCGAGCGCACCGTCGGCCGCGATCTCGAGCGCCTGTCGGCCGAGGAGCGCGTGGCGATCGATCGGCTCGCGTCGCGCGATCGCTCGGTGGCCGACGAGGCTCGCGAGACGATGGAGGAGCTGCGCGACCGCGCCGCCCGCCTGGCGGAGGCGGATCGAGCCCGCGCGGCCGGCATGCAGGAGGCGGCGCGACGCGGCGAGGAGCGGCAGATCGCGCGGCGCGTGGAGCAGGCGGCCGAGGCGACGGCGCTCAATCAGCCGACGAATGCGGAGCAGGCGCTGCGCGAGGCCGCCGAGACCGCGCAGAGCATGATGGACGCGATTCGAGACGATCGCCGCTCGCGCGTGGAGGAATTGCGGCGTCGGCTTGCGGGTCTCGAGCAGAGCATCCAGGGGCTCGTGACGCAGGCGCAGACGGCGCTGTCGGCGCTGCGGGAGGCGGCGCCGACCGCGTCGGCGGCGTCGGACCTTGCACCGGTCAGCGAGGGCGTCGTGTCGCTCGATCGCAACATCGGCGCCGTGACGGACGAGGCGAGATCGGGCGGCGGCACGGAACGGGTCGCCCGCGTGCTCGAGCGGGCGGGCGAGCGAAGCGCCGCGAGCGCCGGGCTGCTTCGCGCGGATCCGCCGCGCGTGCCCGAGGGGGACGAGGCCCTCGATCGCTCGCGGGGATTGCTCGTCGATGCGCTCGAAGCCGTGCGCGAGCAGCGGCGGAACACCGAGCAGCAGCAGGCGGACGCGAAGCGCCGCGAACTTGCGGCCGCGCTTCGAACGCTCTCGGAGCGCCAGGCGGGACTGCGGACCGCGAGCGAGCCGCTCGAGGGAGCGAAGTCCGCCGATCGACGACGGCTCGTCGAGGGTCGACGACTCTCGGTCGAGCAGTCGCTCATCCGGACCGCCGTGAACAATCTCAAGAGCGAGAACGAGGAGCTGGCGTCGAGCGATCTGTTCGTCTCGGCGCTGGCCAGGCTCGATGGCTGGATGGTCCGAAGCGAGTCGTCGCTGTCGTCGCTCTCGGTGACGAAGTGGACGCTCGAGGAGCAGTCGCTTTCCGCGGAAACGCTCGCGATGATGGGGCAGGCGCTCGCGGATGCGTCGGCATCCGACGATCCGTTCGCGGAAGCCGCGGGCGCGGCCGCGGGAGGCGCCGAAGCGGGCGGCGAAGGCGCGCAGGCGGGTCGTCGACCGCCGGCGATTCCGCCGGTGGCGGAACTCAAGCTCCTGCGCGAGTCGCAGGCGCAGCTTGCGCGTCGAACCCGCATGGCCGACGAGGGAGGATTGACCGCGGCCGAGCGCCAGACGAGGCTGCGCGAACTCACGCAGCTTCAGCAGGAACTGCTCGACCAGGGCGAGGCCTGGATGGAGCGCATGCGGCAGATGTCGCCCGGCGGCACAGCGGAGGGCGCCGATGCGAAGTGATCGACGACGATGCGGGATGACGACGACGGCGATTTCGCTCTGCCTCTGTGTGCTGTCGTTCGCGACCCCGCCGGCGCCCGCGCCGGCGCCGCCGCCGTCCGAATCGCCGCCGCCCGCCGCGCCCGCGCCCCCTCCGACGCTCGACGACCTGCTCGGCTTGACGCCTCGAGCGGACGGCTCGACACCGCGCGGCGACGCCGATGCGCCGGCCCCCGGCGACGGCGAGCGCGGCGCGACCCCGGGCGACGGCGCCCGCGCCCGCCTCGATCGCACGCTTCGCGAGGAGGAGCTCGAGGACGCCTTCGCGCAGGCGGTCGAGCTCATGCGCGAATCCGCCGATCGCCTCGGCGCCCGTGCCGACCTGGGCATCGACACGCAGCGCGTGCAGGAGGACGCGGTGCGACGACTCGATTCGATCATCGATGCGGCCAAGCGGATGCGCCAACAGCAGCAATCGCAGCGATCGTCGTCGCGGAACCGCCAGGACTCGTCGTCGCAGCAGCCGCAGGGCGGCGAGCAGGAGATGCAGGCCGCGGCGCGTCGAGAAGCAAACGCGGCGCAGCGACGGGAACAGCGCGGTTCGCAGCAGGGCCAGGCGGAGCCTCCCGGACTCGAGGAAGGCGAGCTCGACGAGACGATGCACGAGGGTCGCGTCGAGTGGGGATCGCTGCCCGAGCGCATTCGCGAGCTCGTGCAGCAGGGCCGGCGCGATCGCGTCTCCACGCTCTACCTGCGATTGACGGGCGAGTACTACCGGCGCATGGCGGAGGAGGCGTCGCGGTGAAGTCGATCGCCATCGTCGCGATCGCCGGCGCGCTGTTCGCCGCGCCGCCGACGCCGAATCGCGCGCCGCCCGCCGAACCAAGCTCCCCTCCGTCGTCGTCGCCGCCGAGCGATTCGGAACCCGCACCCGTCGTTCCGCCGCGCGGCGAGCCCGATCCCGCGATCGAACCGCCCGATCCTGCGCCGCCGAAGCCGACGGCACAGAACAATCCGACCCGCGACGAGATCACGCCCGAGATGGAGCAGTCGATCGATCGCGGACTCCGCTACCTCGCGTCGATCCAGAACGCCGATGGAACGTTCGGTCGCAATCGCTACTCCAAGAACGTGGCGATCACGGCGCTGGCGGGACTCGCGTTCATGGCCGACGGCAACCTGCCCGATCGCGGGCGCTACGGCGAGGTCGTGCGCCGCGCGCTCGACTTCGTGATCGCGGCGAGCACGGAGACGGGCCTGCTCGTGGCGGAGGGTTCGCACGGACCCATGTACGGCCACGGATTCGCGGCCCTCTTCCTCGGCGAGATCTACGGCATGAATCCGCAGGACGATCGCGTGCGCGACGCGCTCGTGCGAGCCGTGCAGCTCATCCAGAACAGCCAGAACCAGGAGGGCGGCTGGCGCTACAACCCGGTGCCGAACGACGCCGACGTGAGCGTCACCATCTGCGAGATCATGGCGCTTCGAAGTGCGCGGAACGCCGGCATCAAGGTGGAGCGCGACACGATCGACCGCGCGGTGCAGTACGTGCGCGACTGCCAGAATCCCGACGGCGGCTTCCGCTACATGATCAGCGCCGGTCCAAGCGCCTGGCCCCGCAGCGCCGCGGGCGTGGCGAGCCTCTATTACGCCGGCATCTACCAGGACGACGCGATCGACCGAGGACTCGAGTACCTGGTTCGCAACGCCTTCCCCGACGGCTCGGGCCCCGGATCGCAGACGCACTACTTCTACGGCCACTATTACGCGGTGCAGGCGATGTACCTGGCCGGCGGCGACCGATGGCGGCGCTGGTGGCCGGCGATCCGCGACGAGCTCGTGACGAAGCAGGACGAGATGGGCGCCTGGTCGGACTACCAGTTCGGCCAGGCGTACTCGACCTCGATGTCGCTCATCATCCTTCAGATGCCGAAGCGATACCTGCCGATCTTCCAGAAATGAGCGTTTCCCCCGGCGCGATGCGTTGTCGGCGGGCGAGGCATGCGACGGCCGGCGCGCGAGCCGATTGCGCCGCCGTCTCGGTGCGGGCCATGAACGGCATGCACGGCATGCACGGCATGCTCGCCGTGCTCGCCGCCCTGCTCGCTCCCGCCCTGCTCGTCGCGAGCGCGGATGCTCAGTTGCTTCGGCCGCCGCTACCGCGGGGCGAGACGCGTCCGATCGAGGCCGCGCCGCCGCCCGACGCGCCGACGGCGTCCCCGCCGACTCCGGCGCTCGGCGAGACGACGAGCATTCGAGCAACCGTGCTTCGCGCCGACGGCAACCACGCCTCGGGTGCGATTTCGCGCATCGACGACAGGGGCGTCGCCCTGCGAGCCGCCGACGGCGCGGAGAAGCGCAGCGAATGGCGCGACGTGCTCGGCCTGCTCGTCGACGGCGACGCGCGCGGAACGATGGACGGACCCGGATGGATCGTGCTCGCCGACGGCCAGCGACTTCCCGGCGCCGAGGAGTCGAACGCCTCGGGCTGGCGATGGCGGCAGCCGCTCCTCGGCACGATCGAGCCGCCGTCCGGGTCGATCCGCGCGCTCTCGCTCGAAGGGGCGGCGCCGCCCCCGCCGATGCCCGGCGCCGACGTGATCCTGCTGCGCACGGGAGATCGGCTCGAAGGCTTCGTGTCGCGCCTGGCCGATCCGCTGCCGATCGAGACGCACGCGCCGGGTGCGCCCACGCTCGTGCCGATGAGTTCCGTGGCGGCGATCTCCTTCGTCACGGGCGATGCGGCGCCGGATCCGACGCGGCGCCGGATCTGGACGAGCGACGGACTCGTGATCGACGCGGCGATCGTGCGCTACGGCGGCGGCGACGCGATGACGCTCGAGGGGCTCTCGATTCCCGGCGCGGCCGAGGCGACGATTCCGCTCGACCGCGTGCTGGCGATCTCGGGGGAGATCGCGGCGGCGCCGCTGGCGCAGCGTTCCATGACCGCGATCGAGACGCCGCAGGGCGCCGTGCAGCGCTACGCGCTCACGCCGCCGCAGCGACTGCGCTGGCCGGACGAGCGCCCGAACGGAACGAAGGACGAGGCCGAGCGCGTGCTCGAGCGCGGCGAATGGCCGCTCGGACTCCAGCCGATCGCCTTCGACGGTCCCGCGATCCTCCGCATCGAGATCGACGCGCCGTCGACGCTCGTGGCAACGCTGCGGCTGCCCCGAGATCGCCGACCGCTGGGCCGGTTCGAGGTGGTCGCGCGCAGCGGCGGAGCGACGACGGGCCCGCTCTCGCTGGACGATGGGCGGCGCGAGCACGAGATCCGCATCGAGGCCGTGCCGCCGGCGATCGAGTTCGAGATCGTGGACACGGGAGGCGGTCCCGTCCAGGACGGCTTCGTGATCGAGCGGGGCGTGCTCATTCCGAAGTCGAACTCGGGCGCCAGCGATCGCGGTCGAAGCGATCGCTGATCCAGCCGAACGCGGGATCGAGTCGCCATCGCCTGGCTCCGCGCGGGGGCGCATGTCGAGCGATGCCGTCGTGCATCGCACGCAGCGCCGACATCGGAACCGGCGGGTGCTCCGGGAGCGACTCGAACGCCGGCGTCGATGCGCCGAATCCATGCGGCGACGAGGGCTCCCCGGCCGTCACGACCAGTCGCCGATCGGGCGGCGCCGCGTCGTCCCTTCGGAAACGAAGCTCGAGCGATGCGCCGCCGTCGCCCGCCCGGACGCTCGATGCGGGCGAGATCGGCTCGACGGGAACGCCGCGCGCCGCGGCGATCGCGAGCATGCGGCCGGGCACCATCGAGGCCGGCGAGTCGAGCATCGACTCGACGACGAGCAGTCGATCGATCGACGCGAGCTCGAGCAGGTCCGGCACGGCGCCCATCGACTCGAGCGAGTGCTCCGTGACGACGACCGCGTCGAAGCGAGTCACGCCGAGCTCGACCGCGGCGCGCAGGATGGAGCGGGCCGCGGAACTTCCGGGTGCGCCGACGCCCATCGAGCGGCCCGAGTCGCCCGCGTCGACGAGCAGCGCCGAGCGACCGGCGATCACGAGCGAACAGCGAGCGCGGCCGAGATCGAGGACCACGATCTGCGGCTCGCGGCCGGCCGAGGGCAGGAGCGGCATCAGCGCGACGACGATCCACGCACCCGCGAGCGCCATCGCCGCGCGCCGGTTCCGCTTCGACGCCGACACGATCAGAAACGGCAGCGCGATGGCGACGAGCGACCACCACGCGGGAGGTCGAGGCAGGAGCGCGGTGGCCCCCGGAAGCGTCGCCACGCCTTCGACGGCGGCGAGGAAGACCGACCCGAGCATCGCCAGCAGCCAGCCGAGCGGCGCCGCGACCTCGATCGACCACGCCGCGACGACGGCGGCGAGCGTGCCCACGAGGGCGATCGCCGACGCAAGCGGCGCGAGCACGACCGACGCCGGAATCGCCCAGGGCGCGCACTGCCCGAAGTGATGCAGCGTGATCGGCGTCACCACGATCCACGCCGCCAGCGATGCTGCGATCGGCCGCACCGCCATGCGAGTCAGCGCCACGCGACGAAGTCCTTCGGGATGCACGATTCCGCGCCGCACCAGATCGGGGCGACGGCGCACGCTCCACCAGTGCGCGCGGTCGCAGAGTCGCTCGAGGCGTGCCGAGAGCGTCGGCGCCACTTCGAGCAGCGCCGCCACCGCCCCGAAACTGAGCTGGAACGCCGCGTCGCGCGCGTCGGCGGGATCGACCGCGGTCACCACGATCGCCACGACCGCGAGAATCGACGACGCGGGCCACGATCGCCCGGCGAGCAGCGCCGCTCCCGCGATCGAACCCGCAAGACCGGCGCGCAGCACCGACACCTGCGATTCGAGCACGAGCAGGAAGACGATCGACGCGCCGAGCAGGAT
>VGXK01000002.1 GCA_016873355.1 Phycisphaerae bacterium
ACGCCAGCTCGCTACGCCTGAGTCGTCACCGCTCTAGATCCGCCTGCTTCGCCCTCCTTGCCACACTCGTCTCGCCGACGCCAGCTCGCTACGCCTGAGTCGTCACCGCTCTAGGCTACGACCGCGCTCGCGGATGGGCTCCTCTTCGTCATTCTGCGGAAACGGGGGCTCAAGTGGCGGGGAACGACAGCGAGCGAGGTGAGACGGCGAGCACGCCACCCGCAGTTACAGCGGGGACCAGATGGTCGCGCGCCGAAGCGGTCGGCGAGCTCCGTGGCGCCAGTGTCGGTCCGTACAGGTAGATCGAGGCGCTCGGCAAGGGCGGTTTCGGCGTGGTCTGGCTCGCAGAGCGACGCGAGCCGATGGTGCAGCGCGTGGCGCTCAAGATCATCAAGCCGGGCATGGACTCGCGCGAGGTGATCGCCGCGTTTCGCCGCAGATCGAAGCAGCGAGGGCTGGCGCTGCACCTCTTCGAGCGTGATGGGCTCGCGATCGGCGAGGATCGCTTGCGGATCGCGCGCTGCCTGATCGAGCACATCCGCATCGTCGAGCGAGCGATAGATACGCCGGGGTCCATCGAGCGACTCGACCAAAGTGCTCTTGCCGCTCTGCCGCGCGCCGTGAGGACCACGGCGGGCATCGCTCGAAGCCGAATCTCAAGGGCGCGGGCGGCCGCTCGGGGAAGCGGCGATCCATTCACGGTGTGAATGACAATCATTCACGCGGTGAATGGATTGCAGAAGTGCGTCTTCTTGCTGAAAAAAGGGGCCTCGCGAAGTGCCTCCTGCCCTCAGACCCGTGCCGGTTCGGGCTTCGTGGTCGTCGAACGCGGCTCCGCCTTCGGCCGCGCCAATGCCGGGAAGTAATCCTGCACGGCGCTCACGTCCCAAGTTCCCTGGCGCAGCGCCGAGATCGCCTGCACCGCGGCGCGCATGCCCGCGATCGTCGTCACGATCGGCACGCCGGAGCGAACGGCGCTGGCGCGGATGACGCCCTCGTCGGTGTCGCCTCCCTTGCGGGTCGGCGTGTTGAGAATGAGCTGGATCTCTCCGCTGCGGACCTTGTCGAGAATGTTCGGGCGAGTGCCTTCCGAGATCTTCGCGATCGTGAGCGTGTCGACGCCGAACTTCGCGAGCGAATCGTGCGTGCCGCTGGTGGCGAAGACCTTGAATCCCATCGCGCCGAGCGAGCGCGCCACGTCCACGATCTGCGCCTTGTCCTCGTCGCGCACGGAGAGGAAGACGTTGCCCGAGGTGGGCAGGTGCACGCCGGCGCCGGCCTGCGCCTTGGCGAACGCGATCGGCAGCGAGCGGTCGGCGCCCATCACCTCGCCGGTGGAGCGCATCTCGGGGCCCAGGATCACATCCACGCCGGGGAACTTGGTGAAGGGGAAGACCGACTCCTTGACCGAGAAGAAGCCCGTGTCGGGCACCTCCTTGGCGCCGAGCTCGTCGAGCGATGCGCCCATCATCACGCGCGCCGCGAACCGCGCCCACGGCACGCCCTTGGCCTTGCTCACGAACGGCGCCGTGCGGCTTGCGCGCGGATTCACCTCGAGGATGTAGAGCGTGTCGTCCTTCACCGCCATCTGCACGTTCATGAGGCCGCGCACGCGCAGGCGCTTGGCGAGCTCGCGGGCCTGCTCGCGAATGCGCGACACCATGGCCGGCGGCAGCGAGTAGGGCGGAATCGTGCAGGTGGAATCGCCCGAGTGGATTCCCGCCTCCTCGATGTGCTCCATGACGCCGCACACCACGGCGCGGGGCTTCGCCGAGCGCTGGTTGATCGACTTGGGTCGCGTGCCTTCGTGCGGCTCGAAGTCGGCGACGACATCGACATCGACCTCGATCGCGTCCGAAAGGAAGCGGTCGATGAGCACGGGCGCGTTCGCGAGCTCGCTCACGTCGACGGCGCTCGTCATGTAGCGGCGCAGCGCCGATTCGTCGAAGCAGGTCTCCATGCCGCGGCCGCCGAGCACGTAGCTCGGGCGCACGAGCACGGGATAGCCGATCGTGCCGGCGATCGTGACCGCCTCGTCGAGCGATCGCGCGATGCCCGCCTTGGGTTGGTTGAACTTGAGCTCGTCGAGCAGGGCGCGGAAGCGATCGCGATCCTCCGCGAGATCGATCGAATCGAGCCCGGTGCCGAGCAGCGGAACGCCCGCCTTCGCCAGCCCGTGGGCGAGATTGAGCGGCGTCTGCCCGCCGAACTGCACGATGCATCCCGCGACGCGGCCGCTTCGATCGGCCCTGTCGATTCCGCCGCCGTTCAGGCGCTCGATGACGTTGAGCACGTCCTCGAGCGTGAGCGGCTCGAAGAAGAGCAGATCGCTCGTGTCGTAGTCGGTCGAGACGGTCTCCGGGTTCGAGTTGATCATCACGCTCTCGAACCCCATCTCCTCGCACGCGAACGCGGCCTGGCAGCAGCAGTAGTCGAACTCGATGCCCTGGCCGATTCGATTCGGTCCGCCGCCGAGGATGATCACCTTGGGCCGGTCGCTCACGCGGATCTCGTCCTCGACCATCAAGGAGGCGCCGCGCGCGGCGCCCGCGTTCGCGCCCGCCGCGCCTGCGCCGGCGCTGCTCGCACCAGCCGCGCTTGCGCCAGCCGAACCTGCGCCGGCCGCGCCCGCGCTTCCGGGGGTGAACGGCCGCTCGTAGCTCGAGTAGTAGTACGGCGTGACCGCCTCGAACTCGGCGGCGCAGGTGTCGACGAGCTTGTAGACCGGCTCGATGCCCAGCTTCTTCCGATGCGCCCGCACGCGCAGGATCGTCTCCGGCGTGATCTCGCCGAGGTAAAGGAACGCGAGCTGTGCGTCGGAGTAGCCGAGCGACTTCGCCTCGAAGAGCGTCTCGCGCGGCACGGCCTCGAGCTTCGCGAACCGCACGAGCGTCGCCTCGAACTCGACGAGCTGCGACATCTGGTCGAGGAACCAGGGATCGATCCCGGAGAGCTCGTGGATGCGCTCGATCGTCCAGCCCATCTTGAGCGCGTAGCGGATGTAGTAGATGCGTCCCTGGCTCGGCACGCTGAGCTTGCGGACGAGCGTCGCTTCGGCGATCGGGTATTCGGCGGTCGAGTCGGCGGCGACCGTGCCGATCGCGTGCGGTGCGCCGCCCGGGTGCCGCGCGCCCGCGCGTGCCGCGTCGCGCTGCGCCGCGAGCCACTTGTCGTTCTTGTCGAGTCCGAAACCGAAGCGCTTCACCTCCATCGAGCGGATGGCCTTCTGGAACGCCTCCTTGAAGGTGCGGCCGATGCTCATCGCCTCGCCCACCGACTTCATCTGCGTGGTGAGCGTTTCGTCGGCCTCCGGGAACTTCTCGAAGGTCCAGCGCGGCATCTTGACGACCACGTAGTCGATCGACGGCTCGAAGCACGCACTCGTCGTCCCGGTGATGTCGTTCCTCAGCTCGTCAAGCGTGTAGCCGACCGCGAGCTTCGCCGCGATCTTCGCAATGGGGAATCCCGTCGCCTTCGACGCGAGGGCGGAACTGCGGCTCACGCGCGGATTCATCTCGACGACGACCATCTCGCCGTTCTTCGGATTCACGGCGAACTGCACGTTCGACCCGCCCGTCTCCACGCCCACCGCGCGCATGATCGCGAAGCTCGCGTCGCGCATGCGCTGGTACTCCTTGTCGGTGAGCGTCATGATCGGCGCCACCGTGATCGAGTCGCCGGTGTGCACGCCCATCGCGTCGATGTTCTCGATGCCGCAGATGACGATGCAGTTGTCGTGCCGGTCGCGGACGACCTCGAGCTCGTACTCCTTCCAGCCGAGCGCGCTCTGGTCGATGAGCACCTGGCCGATCATGCTGGCGGCGATGCCGCGCCGGATGATCTCGTCGAACTCCTCCAGGTTGTAGGCGATGCCGCCGCCGGTGCCGCCGAGCGTGAACGCGGGGCGGATGATCGCCGGCAGGCCGATCTCGTGGAGAAACGCGCGGGCGTCCTCGAGATTGGTCACGGTGCGCGAACGCGGCTGCTTGAGGCCGAGCCGGTCGACGATCTCGCGGAATTCCTCGCGATCCTCGGCGCGCTGGATGGCGGCGCGATTGGCGCCGATGAGTTCGACGCCGAACTCCTTGAGCGTTCCCTCGTCGTGCAGCCGGCATGCGCAGTTGAGCGCGGTCTGGCCGCCGAGCGTCGGAAGCAGAGCGTCGACCGGCGTGCCGAGCGACTTCTCCTTCGCGAGGATCTTGCGAACCGCCTCCGGCGTGATCGGCTCGATGTAGGTGCGGTCGCTGAATCCCGGATCGGTCATGATCGTGGCGGGATTCGAATTGACGAGCACCACGCGGTAGCCCTCGTCGCGCAGCGCCTTGCACGCCTGCGTGCCGGAATAGTCGAACTCGCAGCCCTGGCCGATGACGATCGGTCCCGAGCCGATGATGAGGATGGTGTGGAGGTCGTCGCGACGCGGCATGGTCAGAGCGATCCGCGACGGCGGCGCCATCGTCCGGCCGGCGCGAATCCTGCCCACTATAGCGGACGCGACGCGCATTTCGGCCCCACGACGATCCGCACGCGAATGAGCATGCGGCGACCGATCATCGTGTCGCTCGGCGTTGGCGTCGCCCTCTCGGTCGCGACGGCGGTCGTCGCCGGTCTCGAACTCCTCCCACTCGGCGAATCGACGACGAGCGCTCGTTTCGACATGGAGGGCGCACATCCATTCGGCGCGTCTTGGCTGCTCACGATCGATGAGACGCCCTGGGTGCGATTCCCAAGGCCGTTCTGGAAGCACCCGTCGTTTCGCGGCACAATCTCTGCGTAGTTCCTTGTGGGAATCTGGCATGCGAGCGCATCCGGAGTTCATCGAGGCGAACGGAACGGTGCGACGAGCGCGGTGCGCGGTGCGCACGATGCGCACGGCCGCCGCGCTTGCGGCCGCACTCGCGCTTGCGTGCACCGCGCCGTCGACGGCACGGCAGTCGGCGCCGAGTGCGCCTTCGACCTCCGTGCCCCCGAAGCCTTCCGCGCCCACCTCGCCATCCGCGCCGGCGCCAACTCCACCTGCGTCTCCATCAACGCCACCATCGACGGCGCCTCCGTCAGCAGCACGGCCATCAACGGCGCCGAATCGCTGCGCCGTGCGCGTCGTCGGCTTCGACTCGGTGCGCCCGCCGGGATCGAGCGTCGAGCCGTCGCCGGGCTTGGTGGCCGGCGCCCTGCTCAACACGCGTCTGGACGTGGAGCTCGATCAAGCGCCGCTCTCTTCGGCGCTTCCCGCCATCGCCCGCGCGGCGCGCGTGAACCTGCTTCCCATCTTCCGAGTGCGCGACGACGCGCCCGGTCTCGATCGCGACGCGCCGGTCACGCTCTCGCTCTCGAACGTCACCGCCGACGAAGCGATCGATGCGGTGCTCACCGCGGGGACCGGCATGATCGACGCCACCTGGCAGATCCGCGGCTCGATCGTCGAATGCGGACCGAAGGCCATGCTGGCGGAGCCGACTCGGCGCGAAACGCGCGCCTACGACATCACCGATCTGCACTTTGAGATTCCCACTCTCTCGTCGCCGCACTTCGATCCCGAGCGCATGCAGGCGGTGCGACGCACGAAGAAGGAGATCAGCGTCGACTTCGCCAAGATGATCGTGAACCAGGTGGAGCCCGACGCGTGGCGCGAGCCCGATGCGCCCGCGCCCGAAGCGGCGCCGGGCGGCAACACGCCCAGCGGGCCGTTGCCCACGCCGTCGCACAATCTCGATCCGAACGGCACGGCGGACATCTTCGTGCGCGGGCAATGGGCGAGTCTGTTCATTCGCAACGACCGCACGCTGGTGATCGTGGCGCCCGATTTCATTCACCGGCGGATCAACGGCTATCCCGGGATCGTCCCGCCCGAAGCGCACTCCGGTGCGCCGGTGCGGCCGCCGTCACCCGGCGGAGTTCCCTGAGTCGCGCGTCGATGCTTCGCCGACCACGTCGCGGAGCACCTGGACGATTGCCTTGCCGGACCGATTCAGCGTGCGCGCGATCGCCGCGATTCCGATCACCACCGAGATCGCGAATGGCGCCGAGAACAGAAAGAAGAGCGATCCAGTGCGCACCCCGCCGACGCCGCCGCGCGGGGCCATGCTGAGCAGAAGGAGCGACAGCAGCATGATCGCCACCACCCATCGGCCGATGCGCGCGCAGCGCAGCGCCTGCTGTGCGAGCTTCGGAGCGGGTACGCGATCGGCGAGTCCGGCCGTCCAGCGCAGCAGCGAAAGCGAAAGAACCGCGAACGACGCGATGCTCAGCCAGATCAACGCAAACGCGAACGAGCGCCCGATCGGACCGATCGGCGCCACGAACGACATCACGGCAAGCGTGGAGAACGTCCACGCCGCCGCCAGCGACCATCGCATCACGCGGCGCGCCGACCACGACGATTCACGCGGGCTCAGGCGAGGATCGGGCGCCGACGCGATCACGGCGCCGATCGAGGCGACGACGATCGAGACGCCAAGAATTCCGCCGGCAAGGAAGGAGGTCTGGATGGTCAGGATGCGATGGCCGAGCATCCATCCCAGCGTCGTCACCGCGAGGCAGATGATCGCGTAGGCGTAGAACGCGCGCGTGCCGAGGACCGCCGATGCGTGCAGCACGCTCCACCCGCGTCCCACGGATCGCAGCCACAACGGATCGGCGTCCTCGAGCAGATTCGAGCGGCGCGAGAGCGCGACGGGCGTGCCGCACTCCGGGCACTCGACTTCGTCGGCGACGCCTTCGAGTGCGTATCCGCAGCGACGGCAGTACGGCGGCGGTTCGAGCCTGAGCGTGGCTGCGCCTGCGGCGAGGCCTCGAAGCATGCTGCGAGGTTCGATGCGAGCGGGCTCCCTCTTCGGGATCCCCGCCTCCATCCACGAGACCTTCCTGCTCCTGATCGCGCGGTTCATGGCGGGATCAATGCTCGCCGGAAGCCGCGGGACTTCTCGGTGCTCGCCGTCCAACGCTCCTCGCTCATCTGCGCCGTCCCCGTGATTCACGGCTCGGCACCGGACGGGCGCACGGCCGGTCGATCCTGGAGCGGCATCACCATGATGGCGCTTCCCGGCGCCGGACAGACGAAGGCGCACACGCCGCATCCGGTGCAGCGCTCCTCGAGAATGCGGGGGCGACCGGCGTCGATCGCGATGGCGCCCTGCACCGGGCAGCGCTCCGAGCAGACGGAGCAGAAGGACCCGTTCCACGCCAGGCACGCGTGCTTCAGGATCGAAGCGCGCGCCATCGTGAGCGGTTGATCGCGGCGCAGCACGGCGGGCTTGCACGCGGAGATGCACGGCGTGTCGGCGCACATGATGCACGGCGCGACGCTCGGATCGATCATCGGCGTGCCGGCGGCCTCCCGGAAGCGCGGGGGCGCGAGCACGATCGCGTCGGCGGGACACGCGCGGATGCAGTCGCCGCAGCGGGTGCAGCCGCCGAGGAAGCTTCGTTCGTCGACGGCGCCCGGCGGACGGTGCACGGGCAGCGTGGCACGCGATGCGGCGTGAGCGCCTCGCGGTTCGTCCGCGCTCGTCGGCGCCGCGCCCGTCGTTCCCTTCGACTCGCCCGTGATCTCGCCGGTCACCGCCGCCACGCCGCGGCGGAGCAGACCTCCGCGCAGCAGCGATCGACGCGAGACGGAATCGTGCTCGCTCATGTCGTGCCCGCTGCGCTGCCGGATGCACGCGTCATGGACCATCCCGCGGCGCGAATCCCTCGGCCATGTCCGCGATGCCGAAGGTCGGCGAGAGCTGCTCGAACTCCGCCGCCGGAACATGGCACTGGGCGCAGTTCGAGCGCGAGAGATGATCCGGCCGCCAGCCGTCGTAGCCGAACTCGCCGTGGCAGCTCACGCAGTTCGTGCGCATGAAGAACGTGTGCGGCACGACCGGCGGTGCTCCCGCCCACGCGCGCGTTCCTCCCATGCCCTGGCTGCGAAGCCCTCGGAACTCGTTCGGCGGAATCGCATTCGCGTCGAGAAGGAAGCCCGTCGCCTCCACATGGCACTGGGTGCAGGAGGGAAGGTAGGTGTGCGACACCATGCGCGAGATCTTGTCGCCTGCCCGCAATCCCTCGGCGTGGCAGGCGCGGCAGCTCTGCACGTTGAGGTCCTGGATCGAGTGCGGAATCACCGGGGGCGCGCCCTCGAACGCGCGGAGCTGGGCGCGCCGATCGATCGACGCGGCGCGGGCCGCGAGCTTGTCCGCGACGGCGAGGGGATTCGCGCGATCGTCGGGAACGATCCAGGGGTGCGGCGTGTTCAATCGCCACGCCAGGCCGGGAAGCGGGTCGCGCTCGGACTTGCCGTCGCCGTCGTCGCGGACGAAGGCGCCGAGCGAGGCGCCGGCGATCACGATCGCCGCGCCCATCATGGCGACTCGAGCGACGGTCGATGCAGGAAGGCGGGCGCGTCGCATCGTTCAGGCCTTGGGCACCACCGCCACGGCGCACTTCTTGTAGTCGGGCTGTTTCGAGTAGGGGTCGTACGCGGCCAGCGTCACGCGATTGATGAGCGGGTTCTCGTCGAAGAAGGGCACGAACACCTCGCCCGGCCTGGGATCGCCGCGACCTCCGAGCCACACCGGAAGATCGACCTCGCCGCGGCGACTGCGCACCGTCACCATCTCGCCGCTGCGCACGCCGAGCGCCCGGGCGTCGAGGTGGTTCATCTCGACGTAGGCCTTCGGCATCGCGCGATGCAATTGCGGAATGCGTCGCGTCATGGTGCCGCTGTGCCAATGCTCGAGCACGCGTCCGGTGCAGAGCCAGAACGGATACTCGGCGTCGGGCACTTCGGGAGGAGGCTCGTACGGCCGGAACCAGATGAGCGCGCGGTCGTCCTTGGTGACCGAGTGATAGAACTGGAATCCCTTGCCCTTGGCGACGTACGGGTCCGAGCCCTCGGTGAATCGCCAGCGAGTCTCCTTCCACTCGCCGTCGGAGTTCTGCACCACAGGCCAGCGCAGGCCGCGCGCCTTCACGTATTCGCGATACGGCGCCAGGTCCTTGTGCTTGTGCCGGCTGAAGGCGCGGTACTCGTCGAAGAGCCGCTCGTCCACCACGGTGTCGCTGTAGTAGCGCTTCCACTCCCAGATCGGGATCTCCTTCCCCGCCGAATCGGCGGTGTGGAAGAGCCACCTTCCGTCCTTGTCGCGCATGCCCGGTACGCCGCGGTCGAAGAGGCGCCGCGACACGGCGATCATCTGCCACGCATCGTCGCGCGCTTCGCCCGGCGGCTCCACCATCTTGAACCAGTGCTGCGTGCGACGCTCGGAGTTGCCGTACATGCCGTTCTTCTCCACCCACATGGCGCTCGGCAGCACCAGGTCGGCGAGTTCGGTCGTTGCCGTCGGATAGACATCCGAGACGATGAGGAACTTGTCGGCCAACTGCGCCTTGCGACGAATCGAGTGGTTGAGATCGGGGATCGTGTGCGCCGGATTCGTGACCTGCACCCACACCGTGGTGATGTCGCCGCCCTGATCCGTGGGCGTGCTGAAGCGCTTGAAGAGCTCCACGGCGTGAAGACCGATGCGCCCGCTGAGGCGACCGGGCTCCAGATTCCAGTGCTTCTCGGCGATCGCGCGATGCCCCGGGTTCGTCACGGAGAGGCCGCCGGGAAGGAGGTGGCAGAGCGTGCCGACTTCGCGCGCGGTTCCGCACGCGGAGGGTTGACCCGTGAGGCTGGTGGCCGCGTCGCCCGGCTTCCCGAAGTGCCCGGAAAGAAGGTGGATTCCGTGCACGAGGCAGTTGATGGCCGTGCCGCGCGTGTGCTGGTTCATTCCCATGCACCACAGGCTGTTGATGCGACGATCGCGGCGACCGAAGAGATCGCCGAGCATCACGATCGACTCCGCGGGAACGCCCGAGAGCTCCTCGACGCGTTGCGGCGTGTAGGGCTCGAGCGCCTTCGCGTATTCCTCGAAGGTCATCGGCACGCCGAGCATGTCGGGCTGCGCGCCGTCGGCGCCCGGTTCGCCGAGGCGACGGAAGTTGCAGTGCGCCGCGACGAACGCCGTGTCGCAGGTGCCGTTCTTCACGAGTTGATGCGCGATGCCGTTCGCGATCGCCAGATCGCCCTGCGGCTTGAAGAAGAGCACTTGGTCGGCGAGCTCGCTCGTGCGCGTGCGGCGCGTCGTGAGGTCGATGATGACGACCTTCTCGCCGCGAGCCCGCCGATCGACGAGGCGCGAGAAGAGCACCGGGTGCATCTCCGCCATGTTGTTGCCCCAGAGGATCGCCACATCGCAGCGATCGAGATCGTCGTAGACGCCGGGAGGCTCGTCCACGCCGAAGGTGGAGATGAAGCCGGTCACCGCCGACGCCATGCAGAGGCGCGGATTCGCGTCGATGAGATTGCTGCCGAGTCCGGCCTTGATGAACTTGTTCGCGGCATACCCCTCGCCGATCGTCCACTGGCCGGAGCCGTAGATCGCGAAGCGACCGGGATCCGCCGCGATGCGGTCGGCGACGATGTCGAGCGCCTTGTCCCACGAGATCGGGACGAGCCGACCCTGCGTGCGCAGCATCGGCTGCGTCAGGCGATCCCTTCCGTACAGCGCAAGGCCCACGTGGTAGCCCTTCACGCAGAGAAGGCCCTTGTTGACCTCCGCCTTCTGATCGCCCTGGATGGCGACGACCCGGCCGTTTTCCGTGCCCACCATCACATGGCATCCCGTTCCGCAGAAGCGGCACGGCGCCTTGTCCCAGCGAAGTGCCTGCGCCGACGACGACGGCGCCGCCTGCGGCTCGAGGATCGGCAGTGAGATGCCGGACGCCCTCGCGGCGGCGGCGGTAGCTGCCGCCAGCGCGCTCGCCTTGAGGAACTCGCGGCGATCGACGGTGCTCATGATTCGGCTCCGGAGTGCTCGTCGAGCGCGACGAAGACGATCTCGACGGAGTCGACGCCGTCGGCGCGTCGCAGTTCGTCGACGAGGGCGAGGTCGTCATCGGGCGAAGCGGTCACGGCGGAGGCGGCCACATGACGACCAAGCAATTCACCGACGACAAGTCGTTGATCTCGTCGCAGTCGTTCGCATGCCAGGCGCTGGCGCTCCGAGTCGTGACTCAGCGTGATGAGGATTCCGCTGATGGCCATGTGAGTTCTTCGATCGCATGGCGCTCGGCGCGCCGTGCGCGAGTGTTGCGGCAGTCGCGGCGGGAGCTTAGCCTCGACGACGAGTCCGTCGCGGGAGACGCTGCGAACGATGCAAGGCGCGCCGTCGAGATTCAGAGAACAAAGCTCCGCGTTCATCGCGGGCTGGACTCTTCCCATCGGATTCGTCGTCGTCGCGCTGGCGCTGCTGATGAACTCGGGTCCGGTCCGCATTCCCGTTGAGTCGCCGGCGATCGTGAGCGAGTCGCTGACCGCGATCGGCCCTCGACGCGAGGCCCTGCGCGATCCGCCGACGATCGGGGTCGAAGGCCGCGAAGAAAACTGTCGCGCGTGCCATCAGATCTTCCACTCCGCGAGCGCCGCCGGCGCGAAGCTCTCCTATCACCACGACATCGTGCTCTCGCACGGCCTGAACGACCGGTGCGTGAACTGCCACGACATCGACGATCGCGAACGGCTCACGCTGCGCGACGGCACCACGATTCCCTTCGCGGAGACGCCGCTTCTCTGTGCGCAATGCCACGGCACCACCTATCGCGACTGGCAGCGCGGCACCCACGGAAAGACGCTCGGCTCCTGGATCACCGGCTCGGGCGCGCAGGTACGGCTGGGCTGCAACGAGTGCCACGACCCGCACGCGCCGCGCTACCCGGCGTACGAACCGCTTCCTGGGCCGCGCACGCTTCGCATGGGAGAGCCGACGCACGACGAGGCGGCGCACGACCGATCCACGCCGCGAAGTCCGCTTCGCCGATGGCGCGAGGCCGCCTCCGGGGTCGTGCCGGGAGCCGCACCTCCCGTTCCCGCGCACGAGCCATGACCGACCTTCGCATCCACGACGGACCGTCGCATGTTCCGGCGCCCGATCCCGGCGAGCCGGCGCTCACGCGTCGCAGCTTCCTGCGAACGGGCGCCGCCGCCGTCGGCGGAATGGCGGCGCTGGCGGCGGCGCTCAGTCCGCTGCGCGAGCTCTCGAGCAGCGATCTTCCGAACCTCGATCAGTTCCTCCAGAAGCACTACAAGGAGATGACGCCCGACCAGATGGAGCGTGCGCTCGAGCGCATCCGCGCCCAGGTGGAGGAGCGCTACCGGGTGCGTCCGCACCTTCGCGACCTGAAGCCGATGGACGGGGTCGAGTTCGTCTACGCGCTGAACCTCTCGCGCTGCATCGGCTGCCGCAAGTGCGTGCACGCCTGCGTGGCGGAGAACAACCAGTCGCGCAGCCCCGAGATCCAGTACATCCGCGTCATCGAGATGCCGCGCGGCACGCTCGACCTGGAGCAGGGCAACCATCGCTACGACCATCCGACCGTTCCCGACGCGAACCACTTCTATCTGCCGGTCCAGTGCCACCAGTGCGCGAACCCGCCGTGCGTGAAGGTCTGTCCGGTGGAGGCCACCTGGCAGGAGTCCGACGGCATCACGGTGATCGACTACGACTGGTGCATCGGCTGCCGCTACTGCGAAGCGGCGTGTCCGTACTGGGCGCGGCGCTTCAACTTCACCGAGCCCTCGCTGCCGCGCGAGCAGTTGAATCCGAACATGGCGTACCTCTCGAATCGCCCGCGCGACAAGGGCGTCATGGAGAAGTGCCACTTCTGCCTGCACCGCACGCGCGAAGGCCGAATGCCCGCGTGCGTGGAGATCTGTCCGACCGGGGCGCGCAAGTTCGGCAACGTGCTCGATCCGGACTCGGAGGTGTCGCAGATCCTCCGAAGCAAGCGCGTGTTCGTGCTGAAGGAGGAGGTCGGAACGCTTCCGCGCTTCTTCTACTACTTCGACGAGCGCTATCCGAACAGCCTCGATCCCGAGGCGATCGAGATCGCGCGGCGGCTGGAGCGCGAGGAGGGCGCGCAGTACGGAGCGCTTCCCGGCTCGAGCGGTCCGAATCGGGACTTCGTGGCGAGCGCGGTGGCGGCGCGCTGGGACGCGCCGTTCCTTCCCGGCGCATCGACCATCGACGGAGGCGCGGCGTGAAGACCTACCTCCGGTTCCTCTGGCGCTGCTTCCGACTCAGCTTCATGGGCGACGGGCGCTACTACGCGTGGATGTTCCTGCTCACGGTCGTGGTGCTCTTCGGCATCAACGCCTACTGCAAGCAGGTCGTGCAGGGGCTGGGGACCACGGGCATGACCGACCAGGTCTCCTGGGGCTTCTACATCGCCAACTTCACCTTCCTGGTGGGCATGGCGGCGGCCGCGGTGATGCTCGTGATCCCCGTGTACATCTTCCGCAACCGCGAGCTTCACGATCTCGTCATCTTCGGCGAGCTCTTCGCCGTCGCCGCGATCGTGATGGCGATGCTCTTCGTGCTCGTCGATCTCGGCCGCCCGGATCGATTCCACCACCTGCTGCTGCGCTTCAACTTCCCGGTGTCGATGCTCACCTGGGACGTGCTCGTGCTGAACGGCTACCTCCTGCTCAACCTGCACATCTGCGGATACCTCGTCTACTGCGCCTATCGGCGAAGGGAGCCGAGCCGGGCCTTCTACATTCCGTTCGTCTTCGTGGCGATCGTCTGGGCGATCAGCATTCACACGGTCACGGCGTTTCTCTACAGCGGACTCGGAGGGCGACCATTCTGGAACTCGGCGGTCGTCGCGCCGCGCTTCCTGGCATCCGCGTTCGCGGCCGGGCCCGCGTTCCTCATCCTCACGCTGTCGGTGCTGGCGCGATTCACGAGCTACCCGGTGACGCCGAAGGCGTTCCTGACGCTGCGAACCGTGGTCACCGTGTCGCTCGCCATCAACATGTTCCTGCTCGGATCGGAGGCGTTCACCGAGTTCTACACCGACTCGGCGCACGGCGCGTCCGCGCACTACCTCTTCCTCGGCCTGCACGGGCATGTCGCGCTCGTTCCGTGGATCTGGTCGGCGATTGCGCTCAACATGGCGGCGCTCGTGCTGCTCTTCACGCCGTGGACGCGGCGCCTCTCCGTGCTCCAGGCGGCGTGCGCCATGCTCATCGTCGGAATCTGGATCGAGAAGGGCATGGGCATGATCGTTCCCGCGTTCGTGCCGACGCCGCTCGGCGAGATCGTCGAGTATCGACCGACGCTCAACGAGACGCTCGTGACCGCCGGGATCTGGGCGGGCGGACTGCTGCTCTACACGATTCTCGTGCGCGTGACCGTGCCCGTGCTCTCGGGCCGACTCACCGAGGACCAGGACTTCTCCGTCGCGCTGGGCAACGAATCCGGCGCGCTCGCGGGCATCGGCTCCCATGGAACGGCCAACCGCTGAACAGGCGCAGCAGTCGCTGCGCGATCATGTGGTGATGAAGGCGGCCGAGGCGCGCGACCGTTGCGGCGGCCGCGTCGATCGAGCGGCGCTGGCGCTGCTGCTCGCCGACCGTTCCGTGGTGCGCTATCCGCTCGGCGTGCGATTCGACGCGGAGCCGCTGCGCCAGGGCGAATTCGCGTGCCTCGAAGCGCTGGGCGAACGACCCGAGGACGGTTTCTGCCTCTTCGTCCATCCCATGTTCGAAGCGGCGGACGATCTCGTGCCGCTGCTCGTGGCGTACTACGTGCCGTCCGTCAACTACGGCTCGGTCGCCACGCACGAGGAGGCGGAGCTCTACGGCGCCGCGCTCACCGGGCTCGACCGCGAGCAGTACTACCGGATCCTCTGCTCCGTCGCGGACCAGGTGACGCCGAAGCCGTGATCGTCACGCCCTGCGCGACGCCGCCGCACTGCTCGCCGCGCCGGGTTCCCGCGTCGAGCAGATCGGCGAGCGAGGTGTCCGCGAAGGCCTTCTGGATCGTCGCGATCGCGTCGTCGAGGCGCCGATGGAGCGGGCAGAGCGAGAGATGCTCGGGATTCCCCAGCGGGCACGCGCGGATGCGGCGCAGCGGCGTGACCGCGTCGACGACTTCGAGCACCGAGATCCTCGACGCGTCGCGAGCGAGCGCAAAGCCGCCGTTCGGTCCTCGTTGCGAAGAGACGATGCCCGCCACCACGAGGTCGCGCATCACCTTCGAGATGTAGCCCGACGGGACCTTCGTGCGCTCGGCGATGCGTTCGCTGTTGGCCGCATCTCCCGGGATCGAGGCGAGGAAGACGGCGGCCCGCAGCGCGTACTCCGTGGTGCTCGAGAGGAACATGGGCGCGTCACTCCTTCCGTGGCATTCGTCGATCCCGAAGCCACTGGCGTCGCACGGTATCGAGTTCGGACCAGCCGAGCACGACGCCGCCGTGCCGTGCCTGGGCATCGCGCGCCGCGTCCATGGTGGCGCGGGCGACGAGCCACGAGTCCATCGGCGTCCGGATCGATTCGCTCATGAGATAGACGGCGCGCTCCGCCTCGATCCACTCGCCGGTCGCGTGATCGTGCACGAAGCGCGCAATCGGCGGTGGCGTTGCGCCGTCGCGCTCGTGGTCGAGCATGCAGCCGATGTCGTCGAAGAGCAGATGCCCGCGGCCGTCGTCGCGATCGACGAGCGTGGCCGCCGAGCAGCGGTCTTCCATGACCGACATGCCGCACTCGGCGCAGACATCGCGACCGGGACGCAGCACGGGAGGTCCCTCGAGCGGCGCCCGGTCGCACGCCGCGGCGAGGGCGACGGCGACGAGCGCGCCCGCACACAGGCTTCGAGATCGAGGCACGAAGTCGCTCATGTCGGCGACCTCCTCGAGAAGACGACGAGCGCCGCGCCGAGCGGCAGGATCACCCACGCGGCGAGCACCGACGCGAAGAGCCACGGCAAGCCGGCGCCGAGCGTGTCGAGCGCGTAGAGCCCGGCGGGTCCGAGCACGTCGAGCGAGGCGTCGAGCGACGAGAGCGACCAGAGCTTGAAGACCTGGAGCGGGTTCGCCACCGCGAGCACGAAGAGCGTCTCGATGCGCAGCTTGAACGCGAGCGTGCCCGCCATGAGGCCCAGGTCCGTGACGAAGACGAGCAGCAGCCAGAGGAAGACCGACACGCCGACCGCCACCGAGGCGCGCCGTGCGATCACGGAGACGAGCACCCCAAGTCCCAGCATCGCGGCCGTGAGCATCATGGAGAGCAGCACGAGGTGCACGAGGCTCCACGGATCGGTGGTGCCGCTGCGCCACGCCATGACCGCGGCGCATCCGCCGAGGCCCATGGCCAGGCAGCCGATCATCGCCACGAGCAGTCCCAGGTACTTCCCCAGCAGCAGCTCCCAGCGCGCCAGCGGCTGCGCCAGCAGGTACGGGAGCATGCCGCGCTCGCGCTCCGACGCGATCGTTCCGGCGCCGGCCGTCAGCGACATGAGCGGCACGACGAGCAGGATCAGGTTGAGCAGTCCGGCGGTGGTGCGGCCGAATCCCGCCAACCCGAGGCCGCCCGCGCTCGCCGAGGAGACGAAGGAGACGGCGAGCCCCAGGCCGAGGAATGCGAGTGTGTCGAGCAGGAACCAGCGGCTTCGCAGGGCGTCGCGCAGTTCGCGACCGGCCACCGTGCGCACGTTGGCGAACGCCGAGGAAGCGCGCGCCGCCGCGCTTCCGTCCATGCCGCCGAGCGCGGCCGGCGACGCAGGTGCCGTCGATCGATCGTGCGCCGGCGAGGAGTCCTTGTCGGTCACGTCGATCTCCCGAAGGGGCGTTGCGGAATGAATCGCGGTCATGGCCGCACCTCCGTCGCCGGGCTCGAATCCGCCCTCGGCGACCCGATCGCGCCGGCGATCGCGTGTTCGCGCCGAAGCGCCGGACGGAAGTCGTGCACGGGCTGCTCGTCGACGATGCGACCGGCCTCGAGCGTGATCACGCGGCGCGCGAGCGCCTTCACCTCGTCCACGCGATGGGAGGCGAACAGCATCGTGCGCCCGTCGCCCGAGAGGCGCTCGAGCAGCGCCACGAACTCCTCGCGTCCGAACGCGTCGAGGCTGGCGGTCACTTCGTCGAGCAGCAGCACCGGCGGATCGCCGAGCAGCGCGACTGCGAGCGCGAGCCGCTGCTTCATGCCGCCGGAGAGTTCGCGAATGCGCTTGCGCTCCTGGCCGGGAAGTCCCACTCGCGCGAGCACTTCGTCGACCGACGGCAGCGCCACCGCCTTGAGCCTCGCGAAGAATCGAACCGCCTCCGCCACGCGCAGGTCGTCGTAGAAGCCGATCTCCTGCGGCACATAGCCGACGAGCCGCCGGGTCCGCTTGCCGTCGCGGCGCACGTCGAGGCCGCCGATCGAGATCGAGCCGCCGTAGCGAAAGAGCCCGAGCACGCAGCGGATGACGGTCGACTTGCCGGCCCCGTTCGAGCCCCAGAGCGCCACCGAGTCGCCGGCGGGAAGGCGCATCGAGACGCCGTCGACGGCGGGCGTTCGGCCGAAGCGCTTCACGAGTCGTTCGATGGTGATCATGAGCGAGCCTCCCGTCCGCACGCGAGCACGAAGGCACCGATCGAGCCGAGCGCGAGCGATACGGCGAGCAATCCCGCGCGGTGCGAACGCGGCGTCTCTTCCGACGCGGCGGACACGGCGACCGGCGCCATGAGCGGCGCGTCGTCCACGAACTTCGACTCCGGACGAGTGGCGGGAAGCGCCCGCGCCACGAACTCGATCGCGAGCTGCGCCGGGCTCAGCAGGAAGAGCCGCAGCTTCGGCTCGCGCTCGAGCAGACTGTCCATCAGGCTCGAGGGCTCGTGCGTCCAGTCGCCGATGCCGTCGCGGTCGGCGTCGTAGCCGGCGTAGTCGGACCAGAAGTTGCCGCGGTCGTCGCGCGAGAAGTCGTTGTCGACCAGCGTGCCGCGCCCGGCGACGACGATCTGCTCCAGGTTGTCGACGAAGTTGTTCTCGGTGAGCACGTTGCCGCGCACCGAGGGAAGGAAGATCATCGCGATGTCGTTCCACGCCAGCGTGTTTCCCCGGAAGAGTCCCGGACGCTCGCGCGTGAAGGGCGAGCCGTCCAGGTAGATGCCCACGCGATTGCCCGCCAGCACGTTCTCCTCCACGCGGAACCGATCGGTCTCCTTCAGGCCGATTCCGTATCCGCTCGGACCGCGGCTGCGCTCGATGCGATTGCCGCGCAGCGTGATCGAATGGCTGTACATGAGGTAGATGCCCACGGAGTTGTCGCGGAGCGAGTTCTGCTCCACGATCACGTCGTCGCTGAACATCAGGTGAAAGCCGTAGCGGCAGTCGTGGGCGCGATTGCGCCGCAGGACCACGCCGCGCGAGTACCAGAGGATCGCGTCGCGTCCCCCGTGGAACTCGTTGTCTTCGACGACGACCTCGTCGCTGCGCCAGAGCCGAAGGCCGTCGCCGCGACGCGCGATGTCGAGCGCCTTGCCGCCGATCGAATTGCCGCGCACGACGCTCCCGGGCGATTGCTTGAGGTCGATGCCGAAGAGCACCTCCTCGATGCGATTGTCGATCACCTTCGCTCGCGGCGCCAGCAGCCGGATGGCGCAGTGCTCGCGGTCCAGGCTCGTCCCGCTGTTCCGCAGCACGAATCCGCGGATCTCGACATCCGGGGCCGTGACGACGATGAGGTCGCCGACGCCCTCGCCGTCGATCAACGGCGAGTCCACTCCCACCAGGCGAATCGGTCGATCGATGTGCAGGCGCTCGCGGTACACGCCGGCGCCGATCTCGATCGTGTCGCCGGGCGCGGCGTTGCGGATGCGGGCGGCGATCGAACCGGGAACGGCGGGCGTGAGATCCCGCGGCGCCGCCGGCGAATCGCTCGGCGGAGCCATCGACCCATGCTCGTCGTCGACGACTGCGTCGCGGAGAGCTGCGTCCGCCGCGCCGGCGCGCGTTGCCGCGCCGGCGAGAGCGAGCACGAGCACGGCGGCGACGGCGCTTGCCGAGCGGCGCTTCGCGACATCCGCCCTGCGCTCCGCGGCGGCGTCGCTCCGATCCGCGTCGTGCGCCGCGCCATCCTTCGCGCGATCGCTCCGTCGCGCCGCGTCGAGCAGCGGCTTGTACGCGCGCCGATGGAACCAGAGCGCCGCGAGAATGACCGCCGCCGCCGCGAACGCCAGGTACAGGCCCCATCCCATCTCGGCATAGGTCTTGAATTGACCGATGCCGCCCTCGCCGAGAATCGTGGGCGTGAAGGGCTTCACCGAGGAGGAGAGCGGCGCCTTCGGATCGAGGCCCTGTCCGAAGGCGTACATCCAGTACTGGAGATCCACGAGGAAGAGAACCGGGAACGCAAGCGCCGGAATCGCCAGCAGCGCCGCCCAGCGGCTGTGGACCACGATCGCTCCCTCCATGAAGAAGACCATCGCCACGATGAGCCACACCGAGGCCTGCCGCTCGAGCTTCGCCGCTTCCTGGAGCGGACGCATGCCGATGTAGTGGTTGAGCCCGTCGATCTCGCGCACATCGCCGGAGAGCGTGTTCACGTGCGCGGTGAGGAAGAGGCCGTTGGGGTACTGCGGCGCCTCGAGCTCCATGTGCCAGTACGGGAGGAACACGGAGACGAGCAGGAGGACTCGCGCGAGCGTGAGCAGCGCCGTCGGCATCGCGTACCGGATCGGGTGACGGGAGAACTGCTCTGGCCGCACGCGCGGTCCGAGCACCTCGCGGAGGAATCCGTTCATGGGCGCATGTCCATTCGAGGGGAAGTCGAAGCGACCCGCGCGGCGCAGCGAGGTCACCGCGCCGCGCGGATCGGATGGGTCAACGCGCCATTCCCACGGCGTCCTTCCCGGCGCCGCTCGGCTTGACCAGGAAGTACCCGAGCATCTCCAGGTGCAGCGCCGAGCAGAACTCGGTGCAGTAGAAGGGGAAGACCCCGGGCATGTCCGCGGTGAACTTGATCTCCGCGAACTCGCCCGGCTCCAGGCTCAGGTTGATGTTGTAGCCGCCGATCGTGAAGCCGTGCGTGGCGTCCGGCGTCTGCTCGAGCGCGGTGATGCGCCAGGTGATGTGATCACCCTCGTTCACTTCCACATGCTCCGGCGTGTAGTGGCTGCGCACCGCCGTCATGTTGATCGTCACGTTCCTTCCGTCGCGCACGATGCCTTCCTTGCCCGCCTTCGGAGCGTTCGGATCGACCGACTGCGTGTGCGGATTCCAGCCGAGCTCGGGATAGACCTGCCAGCTCTTGAGCTTGTCCGCCTTGATGATCTGCGCGTAGTGCGGCTCGCCCACGCCGATGGGCATGTCGAAGATCACGGGCATCGCCGTTCCCTGCTGCGAGATGTCGACGAGCTGGAAGTTCTGCGGCAGGAGCGGACCCGTCGGCACGAAGCGGTCGATCGACCACTTCGACATGGAGATCAGGTAGCGGCCGTCGGGGCTCGAGCTGTCGCCCTCGGCGGTGACCAGGTGGCCGATGTTGTATTGCACCGGCGTCTTCGTCACGAGCTTCCACGGCTGCTCCGGATGCTTCGACTCATATTCGCCGCCGAGCGTCCAACGCGCCACGGCGGAATCGAGGAAGAGCGAGGTGTAGGCGTAGCCCTGATCGTCGAACTGCGTGTGCAACGGCCCGAGGCCGAGTTCGACCTGCGCCTCCTTCACCGCGTCGAAGTCGAGGATGGGCACGCCGAAGTCGTCCTTGCCGGAGAACTTCTTGTCGGCGATGGCCTTTCTGATTCGATCGGCGCCGAAGACCGTCACGTGCGGATCGAGTTTGCCCGCGACCACGATGTACTGGCCGTTCGGCGAAACGTCGACGCCGTGCGGGCTCTTGGGCTCGGGAGCGAGATGGAGGATGCCTTCCGCGATGCTCGTCTCGAGCGGAATGACCTTGAAGCCGCCCAGGTCCTCCGTCTTGCCTGAGGCGACGACGCGCTCCGCGATCTTCCAGTCGATGACATGCAGGTAGTCCGTGTCGCGCTGGCTGCATCCGGCCTCGAACGGCGGCTTTCCGGATTGGATGCCGCCGACGGCCATCTCGGCGTTGAAGGAGTTGCCGAAGACGAGCCCCTCGCTCGCGCCCTTGCCGGCGTCGAAGAGATCCTGGAAGTACGGAGGCAGTTCGAGCGCGAACGACTTCGCCACATCGATGCGTCCCTTCTCGCGATCGAACTTCCAGAAGGTGACGAAGCCGCGATAGGACTTCTTGTATTCGGCGAGCGGCGCGTAGCCGAATCCGAGCGGCGTGGCGTACTGGCCTCCCTCGACGACGTACTCGGTGTTCGGCGTGACGAAGCATCCGCCGTGATCGCTCACCGAGAGCGGATTCTTGACGATCTGCTTGGTCTCCCAGTCGCGCAGGTCGATGACTCCGACGCGCGCGTTGGCCTTGTCGCCGATGAAGAGGAACTGGCCGTCGTACTCGCCGTTCGTCTCGCTGAGACCGGGGTGATGCGTGTCGCCCCAGCCGATCGTGCGCCCGCTCGGCATGTTCCCGGCCGCGAGCACGTCGTTGCCGACGCCGAAGCCGTATCCCTGCCACGACTCGGGCGTGAAGACGGCGATCGATCGAAGCAGACGCATCGACGGCACGCCGATCGCGAAGACCTGGCCGGATTGCCCTCCCGAGGCGAAGCACACGTACTCGTCGTGGCGGCCGCTGGGCATGAAGGTCTTCGACGCCGCCATGAGGTCGTCGAAGTTGAGCTTTCGTTCGTTCGCGATGCGCGTGAGCTCCGTCACCTGCGCGGGCGTGAGCTCGGTCGGCTTCACCTCGCGCGTGCGCGAGCGGCGTCCTTCGCGCTGCGCTCCCTGCGCGTGCGCGGATGCGACGACCGCGCCGGCGGCGGCCGCCGCGAAGAACAGGACCAGTGCGGATCGGACAGGGCGTCGAGATCGGATCGTTGGAGGCATGGATGCGTCCTTTCGAGGTTGGAGCGTCGGGTGCGGTCGGGAAGGTTCCGGCGGCGATTGCTCCACGGGCGCCGTCGGGGAGCGCGGCTACTTCGCCGCCGCGGGACCTCGGGCATGGATCGATCGGAGGAAGGCCACGATGTCGAGCAGGTCGTCCTCGCTCAGCGCGGGATTCCCGCCCTTCGGCGGCATCGCCACCTTCGACGTGTTGAGCGGGTCGTTGGGATCGCGACCGCGCTTGAGGAACTCGAGCATCTGATCGTCGTCGCGCTCGGCGATGAAGGTCGAAACGGTCAGGTCCTTGCCGAGGTTCGGCATGCCCTTCGCATCGCGTCCGTGGCAGGAAGTGCACGACGATGCGAAGAGGCGCGAACCGTTGGCGATGTACTCGGCGAGCTCCGCATCGCCGCCGGCGGCGGCAAGCGCCTTGGCAAGGTCGTCCTGGCTCGGCGGCGGCGGCACGAGCACGACCGGATTCGGCGTCGTCGCGGCCGCCGCAGGAACGCGGCGCGGATCCTGAAGGCCGCGAAGATAGGTCACCACCTGCGAAACGTTTTCGTCGGTCATGTCGGGACGGCCGCCGCGCGGAGGCATCTCGACCTTCGTGAGGTTCAGCGGATCGTTCGCCGTGCGTCCCTTGCGAATGAACGACGCCAGGGCGGAGTCGCGCTGATCGCAGACGAAGAGACTGTGGGTGAGGTCTCGCCCGAGACCGCGGATGCCGCGGCCGTCGGGTCCGTGGCACATGGCGCAGACCGTGGAGAAGATGGCGCGGCCGTGGACGAACGAATCGAGATCGAGCTCGGGTTCGGGCGGCAGCGCGGCGATCGGAAGCGGCGCGTTCGGATTCGGAGTCAGCCGGATCTGGAGCGCCCGCATCATGTACGCGGCGCCGACCATGACGGCGAGGGCCGCTGCACCCATGCCGATGGCGAGCGCGAGCGCTGCGAGTTCATGCGGCCAGCACCACTGCCGCGGCAGGCCGGTCATGTGGGAAGGAAGCGATGCGTTCGTCATGAGCAACCTCGCGGCGGCAGGATATCAGATATATGGAGTCATTTAGCGGGATATCTGGAAAATGTCAGAAAGGCTTGGAATCAAGGCACTTGCGGATCA
>VGXK01000003.1 GCA_016873355.1 Phycisphaerae bacterium
GCCTCGCGTGCGTGCCGCGGCTCTCGGTGCGGGCCAGCGCCGCCTGCGTCATGAGCGTGCCGATCATGAGCAGATTCTGCGTCTCCCAGCCGGACGGATCGTCGAAGACGGCCTGCAGGCCGTAGCGCGCCCAGAAGCGGAACATGTCGCGAACGTCCTTGAGGCGTGCACCGTTCCGCACGATGCCGACGTGACGCCACATGGCGCTGCGCAGGCTCTGGCGAATGTCGGACGGGTCGAGGTCCGCGCGGTCGCTCGAGGCGACGCGGCACTCGAACGGTTCCGGCAACGGCCGCGTCGCAGGGGCATCGAGAATGGTCGACGCGGCGCGGCGACCGAAGACGAGGCCCTCGAGCAGGCTGTTGCTCGCGAGTCGATTCGCGCCGTGAATGCCGCAGCACGCCGCTTCGCCCGCGGCGAGCAGGCCCGGCAGGCTCGTGCGCGCGACCTCGTCGGTCACCACGCCGCCGATCGTGTAGTGCGCCGCCGGATGCACGGGAACGAGATCGCGTCCCGGGTCGAGGTCGAAGTCGGCGAGCATGCGCGCGAGCCCCGGGAATCGCTCGCGGAAGCGCTCGCCGCCGATCGGCCTCGCGTCGAGGAAGACGTTCGGCTCGTGCGTGGCGGCCAGGTGTTCGACGATCGCGCGCGAAACGACGTCGCGCGGGGCGAGCTCGGCCATCTCGTGGCGCTCGAGCATGAATCGCGTGCCCGCGCGATCGACGAGATGCGCTCCTTCGCCGCGCACCGCCTCGCTGATGAGCGCGCGATGCGAGCCGGCGATGTAGAGCGCCGTCGGATGGAACTGCATGAACTCGAGGTCGGCGAGCACGGCGCCGGCCCGCCAGGCCATGGCGAGCCCGTCGCCCGTGGCCACGCGCGGATTCGTCGACTCGCGGTAGACCTGCCCCGCGCCCCCGGACGCGAGCACCGTGTGCGAGGCGCGGAGCAGTTGCAGTCCGTATCGCGGATGCCAGGTGAGTGCGCCCGTCACGCGCGGGCGCTCGGCGCGCGACACGATGAGATCGACCGCGAAGCAGCGCTCGAAGATGCGGATGCGCGGCTCGGCACGGGCCCTCGCGTGCAGCACGCGCGCCAGCTCGTGTCCCGTGGCGTCGCCGTCGGCATGCACGATGCGATGGCGCCGGTGGCCGCCTTCGAGCCCGAGGCTGATCGATCCGGCGCGATCTCGATCGACGCGCATGCCCCAGTCGATCACGGTGCGCACTTCCCCCGGACCCTCGGAGACGAGCGTGCGCACCGTCGAGGGCTCGCACAGGCCGGCGCCCGCTTCGAGCGTGTCGTCGAGATGGCTCTCGAGCGAGTCGCCGTCGTCGATCGCGGCGGCGATGCCGCCCTGCGCCCAGGAAGTGTTCGAGAGGTCGAGCGACTCCTTGGCGAGCACGATCACTTCCCCGCCCTTCGACGCCTCGATCGCGCAGCGCAGTCCGGCCACGCCGCTTCCGATCACGAGCGTGTCGGTGAAGATCGAGGGAAGCAGCGAACTGCGATAGGGAACGAGATCGCGACGCTCGCGGAAGACGCCCATGGCGGGTCAGCGCGAGGCGCCGCGTTCGGAACCGCGTTCGGCCGCGTCGGCTCGCGCCGCGTCGAGCGGCATCACGAAGTCGGCGATCCAGAGCTGGCTGCTGCGATCGGGCGCACGCTGGCTCGTCCACATCATGAGCTTGCCTGTCGAATCGAAGGCGGGAAGCACGTCGGCGCCGTCGGCGTTCGTGATGCGACGCGGATTCGTGCCGTAGCGGGACTGCGGCGGCGTCGCCCCCGGTTCGTTCGCCGCGTCGACGAAGAAGATCTCGTAGTTGCGGTGACTGATCGCGCTCGTGGCGTACGCGAGGTGCCGGCCGCCGGGATGCCAGTACGGGCACCAGTTCACGTCGCCGTTGGCGGTCAGCGCGTACTCGCGCGACGCGCCGGTCACGCGACCCGATTCGTCGCGCGCGAGATCGGCGACGAAGATCTGAAGCAGGTTGTTTCCCGCGCGATCGCTTCGATAGCAGATGCGATCGCCGTTCGGAGAGAAGAAGGGACCGCCGTCGTACCCGGGCGCGGAGATGAGCGGCGTGATGGCGCCGCTCGCGAGATCCATGACGAACAGATCTCCCTCCCTCGATCCTCGCGCGCAATAGAGCAGCGTGCGTCCGTCGTTCGAGAGCGTGCACTCGGCCGTGTACCCGGTGCCGTCGCCCGCGAGCACGCGAAGCGCCGACGCGGGAACGTCGTCGCCGCTTCCCAGCGAAATCGTCGGCAGCTCGCGAAGGTCCGCCTGCACCACGCGCATCTCCGGCGGGAAGCTCCAGCGATATCGACTCGTGCCGCGCTGAAAGCCCGGCGGTTCGGACGCGGTCGGCGGGCCGATCGTGCTGCCGAAGATGACGAGATTCGGATCGGCGGGATGGAACCAGCCGCAGGTGTTCGCGCTGCCGCGCGGACTCACCCGCCGGACGTTGTCGAGTCGCCAGCGCGGCTCGTCGCCGGTGACGAGGTCCGCCACGAACATGGCGTAGAAGTCCTCGGGATCGGCGCCGCCGGCAGGAACCTCGACCGCCTGGAAGATGACGCGCCGACCGTCGGGCGAGAAGTACGCCTCCCCCGCCTTCAGGAATCGGTCGGGAAAGGTGAGTTGCGTCTGACGCTCGAGCGTTCCTGATTCGGCGCTGCGCCAGTCGATCGGCGCCGCGGCCGACGCCGGCGCGGCGCCTCCCGATTGCGCCCCGACGATCGGAACGACGAGCAGTGACGTGACGATCGCGGCAGCGCCGAAACGGTGTCGAAGCGACATGGGGCGACCAGTCTAGGCTGCGGCCCAATGCTCGCGCCCGGCACGCGCTTCGATGGATTCACGCTGCTCCACGCCGATCGATCGCTCGTGGTGCTCGACAAGCACTCGGGATTGCTGAGCGTGCCCGGCATCGGGCCGGAGAAGGCGGATTGCCTCGCTTCGCGCGCAGCACGCGCATTTCCGGGGGCTCGCATCGTGCATCGCCTCGATCGCGACACGTCGGGCGCGATCGTGCTCGCGCTCGACGCCGACACCCATCGAGCGCTGAGCGTGCAGTTCCAGGAGCGGCGCACGAGCAAGCGATACGTCGCGATCGTGGCCGGCGATCCTCCGAGCGATTCGGGCGAGATCGACCTGCCGATCCGCAAGGATCTCGACGATCCGCCGCGACAGATCGTCGACTTCGAGCACGGGCGCCCGAGCGTCACCGGGTGGCGCGTGATCCGGCGCGGTCGCTCCGCGCAGGAGGTGATCGAGCGGTGCGACGCGCTCGGAGCAACCGCGTCATGCACGGCCTTCGATTCGCTGCCGGCGCCGGCGCCGTACGCCCGCCTGGAGCTCGAACCGCGCACCGGTCGCGGACATCAGTTGCGCCTCCACCTCAAGTCGGTCGGCCTGCCGATCGTCGGCGACGACCTCTACGCGCCCCCGGAATTGCGGCCACACGGAACTCGATTGATGCTGCACGCATCGCATTTGGCGTTCTCGCATCCCGCGACCGGGCAATCCCTGGCGATCGACTCACGGCCTCCGTTCTGATCGATCCGATCGGATCGGCAATGGCGCGAATCCCCGCGTCGCCCTCTGACATTGCGCCCGCACCGACGGAGCAAGGCGCTGCGTGCCCCGTCGAGCATGCGCCCGCGATTCAGTTCTTCGCGCGCGGCGCCGCCGCCCAGCGCGAGAGCGCCATGAGCGGAAAGTAGAGCCGGTACAGGTGGTAGCGCAGGTAGAAGACGCGCGGGAACCCGGTGCCGGTGAATTCCGTTTCGCGCCAGCTTCCGGCGGGATCGCCGTCGGGATTGCGCTGCGGGTCGCGGGCGTCGTCGTCGGAGAGTTGCGTGCGCGCAAGCCAGGAGAGGGCTCGCAACAGGTCTGGATCGTCGGCGCCGTGGATCTCCTGGAGCACCATGGCCGCCCACGCCGTCTGGCTCGCCGTGCTCGGCCCCTGCCCCATGAGCGACGAATCCTCATAGGAATTCGCACTCTCTCCGAAACTGCCGTCGGGCTTCTGAACTCGCTTGATCCACTCGCCGGCGCGGCGGATCCACGGCTCGTCGCGCGAGGCACCGCAACGGATCGGACCGATGACCGACTGCCAGGTGCCGTAGATGTAGTTCACGCCCCAGCGTCCGAACCAGCTTCCTTCGCGCTCCTGCCTGGACTTGATGTACTCGATCGCGCGAGCGACGGCCGGATGATCGACCGTGTATCCGTGCCACGAAAGGCACTCGAGCACGCGACCGGTGATGTCCGGGCAGCTCGGATCCTGGATCGCGTTGTGGTCGGCGAACGGGATGTACTCGTAGATGCGGCGGTCGCGCGTCTTGTCGAACGCCGCCCAGCCGCCGTCGTCGTTCTGCATCGAGAGAATCCACGAGACGCCGCGCTCGGCGGCGGCGCGGGCGGCATCTCCGCCGGTGCGGCGCAGGGCCATGGCCACCATCGCGGTGTCGTCGACGTCGGGATACCACGCGTTGCGATACTCGAACCACCATCCCGACGGCGCGGTTCCGGGAGCCACGTTCGCCGACCAGTCGCCTCGATGTCGGCATTCCCGCTCCACGAGCCATTGCACCGCGCGCCCGGCGCTCGCATCGCTCGACGCGGTGAGGCCCGCGTCCGCCAGCGCGTACAGCGCAATTCCCGTGTCCCACACCGGGCTGAAGCACGGTTGCAGCCGGATGCGATCGTCCTCCTCGATCATGAACGCATCGAGCTCGCGCTCGGCGCGCCGCCACACCGGGTTCGATCGATCCCACCCGAGCGCCTTGAAGACGATCTGCGCGTAGACCATGGGCGGGAAGATCGCGCCGAGTCCCTCGGTCGGCGCGGGCGCGTCCTGTCCCATGCGCTCCAGGATCCAGCGGAGCGCCCGATCGATCGCGGCGCGGCGCCACGGCGAGCCGCCGAGCGAGTGCAGCGCCTTCAGTCCCGAATCGATCGCGGCGAAGAATCCGCGCCAGAAGACGGGCACGCCGCTCCGCATGATGAGCCGATGACGATCGCGCAGACTGAGATAGAGCTCGTCGATGCCGAGCATGGGCGGCAACGGCCGCGTCGGCCGCAGCGTCACCACGAGCGCGAGCGGCAGGAGCATGGTCCTGCTCCAGGCGCTCATCTTGTGCATGTGGAAGTAGAACCACCTGGGCAGATAGACGAGCTCGGGCGGAATCGCGGGCACCGCGTTCCAGGAAATCTGTCCCAGGCACGCGAGATAGAACTTGGAGAAGGAGTTCGCCCGCTCCGCGCCTCCCATGCGGAGCACGCACTCGCGCGCGCGCCGCATGTGCGGCGCATCCGGCGAATCGCCGAAGAGCTTGAGCGCGAAGTACGCCTTCACGGTCGCCGAGAGGTCGATGTTCGAGCCGGGGTATTGGCCCCATCCGCCGTCCGGTCTCTGCTGCGATCTCAGTTGCGCCACGATCTTTCGAAGCGCGGCGGCGGGGCGACCGTCCGCGAGCGGCTGCTCCTCCTGCCCCACGATCCACTTCATGAGCAGGTACTCGCTCTGGAGGATCGAGTCCCCCTCGAGCTCGCCGCACCAGTGGCCGTCGGCGTTCTGACGCGAGCGAAGCGCGGCGAGCGCGCGGTCCGCGGCCGCGCGGATCTCGTCGCGGACATCGGCCGACGAACGGCGGCTGTCAGCCGAGCTGGATGCGGTTGCCGGCAACGCCGCCCAGTGTACGGACGGACGCGGAGCTGGGATCGGCGGCGCTTCCGGCGCCGGGCTTGAAGAGGCGCGGGCGCCGCTTCTGCCAGAAGACTTCGCCGTAGTGGAAGCGACCGAACCAGCCCCTTCGATACGGGCAGTAGAAGTCGATCGCTTCGCCGCTCTCGTGTTCCACCGACACGCAGATCGCGTGCACCTTCTTCGCGCGATCGCGCGCGGGCGTGGTCACGCTCGCGCAGATCGCCACCGCGCGCACTTCGCCGCCTGCGGCCTTCGTGCGGAACTCGTTCTCGAACTTGGCGACCGCGCTCTTGGCGTCGCCGTGCGTCGACACGCCGTGGCCGTGCGTGCAGCGCGTCACCACTTCTCCGTCCGGAAGCATCTCGGCGCCGAACGGCGGCAGCGATTTCGACGCGGACAGCACCGTCTTCGCCGATGCGAGCAGCGCCTTGGCCAGATGATCGATGTCACGGTGCGGCATTCGTGCCTCCTGCCGATTCACGGCCAAGGAGCGGACGGCCATCCGTCGAACGGGCGAATCGACGAACGATTCGTCGATGATTCCTGCTCGCGAACCTGAAGCGGAGCGCTCTCACGAGCGCGACGCAATGCTTCGATCGATCCGGACGGGACCCACGATCGGGCTGGAGCCCGTCATCCGCGTCCAACCGGAGCGTAGCGGTCGCGTTGCGGCCTCGTCCACGTCGGACTGGAGATTGATCGGCGCGCACGCGCGATCGGCTCCACCATCGAGCAATGGCCGTTGCAAGCGCCGCATGCTGCGGAGAACGCGGGATCGCGCGTGAATCGACCTCAGGGCCGCTTCGTGCCGGCCTTCACGAGCGTTTCGAGGCCGCGGTTCGCGAGCATGACCGTTTCCCGCGCGGAGAGGCGACCCCCGCCCCACGGTCAGCGGACGGACTCGATCGCCACGGGCCGTCGGGTTCGGGCCGAGCGCAGCGCCGCCTCGAGCACCTGCTGCGTGCGCCAGGCATCCTCGAAATCGGGGAGCGGCACTTCCGGCTTCCCGCCGCCGAGCGCCCGCACGATGTCCGCCGCCATGCTCACGAATCCGTGCTCGTAGCCGATCAAGTGCGCCGCCGGCCAGTACGCGGACGCGTACGGATGGTCGCCCGCGTTCGTGCACATGATGCGGCTCCATCCGCGCAGCTTCGACGGCAGCGCGTCGTCCCACCACAGCAGTTCGTTCATGCGCTCGAAGTCGAAGCGGACGGAGCCGCGGTCGCCGTTGATCTCGATTTCGTTGCGGTTCTGATTCCCCGTCGCCAGTCGCGTCGACTCGAAGCTCGCCACCGCGCCGCCGGCGAATCGGGCCAGGAAGAGCACGCAATCGTCCACTTCGCTGCGGCCGAAGCGGCGCGACGGAGCTCGGCGTGCGCCGCCCGCACCCGCGCCGCGTCCGCGCCCCCCGCCCGCGCCCGAACGCGCGCGCGCCGCCGTGCCCGCGATCTCGCTTCCCACCTCCATCGGAATCTCGCGACGCGTGATGAAGGTCTCTTCGATCGCGCCGACCACCTCCGAGATTTCGTCGCCGGTGACGAACCGAGCCATGTCCACGATGTGGGCGTTGAGATCGCCGTGCGCCCCGGAACCCGCCTCCGCGCGCTTGAAGCGCCAGCCGAGCGGCGTCGACGCGCGGCCCCAATCCTGAAGGTAGTGCGCGCGCACGTGATGGATCGCGCCGAGGCGCCCTTCGCGCACCAGTTGATGCGCGAGCGCCACCGCCGGACAGCGCCGGTAGTTGAACCAGACGAAGGTCCTCACGCCGCGTCGACTCGCCTTCGCTGCGGCGTCCCGCATTCGCCGGGCGTCCTCGATCGTTCCCGCGAGCGGCTTCTCGCACGCCACGTGCTTGCCGGCCTTGAGCGCCGCGATCGAGATCTCGGCATGCAGGTGATTCGGCGTGGCCACGTCCACGAGTTCGATCGACGGATCCTCGACGAGGTCGCGCCAGTCGGTGGACGCGCCGACCCATCCCCAGCGCCGCGCGAAGCTCGCGGTGTGTCGGGCGTTGCGACCGGCGACTGCGCCGAGCCGCACCGCGCGAGGCAGTTCGAAGAAGCGGCCGCATTGGCTCCATGCGTTCGAGTGGGCCCGGCCCATGAAGCGCGTGCCGACGAGAGCGATGCCGAGTGGTGTGGCCATGAGTGGGCTTCCCTGATGCTTGCGGCGAAGGTGCGTCCGGGTGCCGGTGCAACCGAGCGCAGCGGCCGGCGCAACGCGCGCGGCGGCATGCATCCGCCGCCGGGCCTTATGCTAACCGTCCCTCATCTCCCGGAGCCGTGCATGTTGAGCCTTGAAGATCGTCTGGACCGCATCGAGTTCGCGCTGGAAGCCGCCGAGCGGCGCGCCCGCCGCTGGCGCTGGACCGCCGCCTCGCTTGCCGCGGCGCTCGTCGTCGGCGCGCTCGGCGCCTTCGCGGCGTCGCCTTTCGCGGATCTCGTGGAGGCGCGCACCGTTCGCGCGAATCGTCTCGAGATCGTGCGCGGCGACGGCAAGGTGGTGCTGCTGGCGGCGGAGAGCGCGGGCGCGGGGCAGCTCGATCTGTGGAGCGCCAGCGGCGCGAACACCGCTCGCGTCTCCAGCCCGGCGAGCGGCGGCGACCTGGTGCTCTTCAACGACAAGGGCCGCATGGTCTTCGGCGCCTACGCGAATCCGCACGGCGGACTGATCGAGGCGTTCCGCACCGACGGCACCGTCGGCGTGCGCGCGGGCGTCTCCGACGCGGGCAGCGCCGTGAGCGTGGTGGGCGGCAACGGCAAGGAAGTGCTCTTTGCTGGCACCGATCGAAGCGGCGCGGGCGCGGTGCGCGTCGCGGAGCCGGGCGGCCGCACGGCGGCCACCATGCTCGTCGGCCCGGGAGGCGGCATGCTCGAAACGAGCACTCGAAGCGGTCGGCCCGCCACGGTGATCGGGGCGAACTCCAACGGCGCCTCCGGCGTGATCCAGCTCAGCGGCTCGGGCGACAAGCCCGTCTGCGAGATCGACGTGAAGGACGACGGCGGCGCGCGCATGATGCTCGGTTCGACGCAGGGCACCACGAACCTCGTGCTCGAGGCGAACGGGCAGGACACGGGACTCGTGTCGTGCTTCACCGCGGGGCGGCGCGTGCTCGCGTTCGGTTCCGGCATGTACGGCGGGCAAGTGAACCTGATCGGCGCGGACGGCCAGCCGGTGATGGTGCTCGGTCCCGTCTCCGACGGGCACGGCGGTTCAATCTCGGTGCGCGGAGCGGACGGGCAGCAGGTGGTGCGCTGCGGCGTCGACGCCCGCGGCGACGGCGAAGTGACGGTCTACTCCGCGAACGGCCAGACCAAGCGCGTGATCAACACCGAGCCGTGAGAATGAAATCGGAACGGCGCAGGCAACGATCGCCGCACTCTCCCCCGCAGATCTACTCGAAGCGAACGCCATGAATCCACCCGCCTCATCGAACGCCAGGAACGCCCCGTCGACCGGCGCGGACTCCGCCGTCAACGACGTCGCTCGCGTGCGCGTGGAGAGCGCCGCAGACACCCAGGTGATCCTCTCGGTGCCGAACACGAACTACCGGCTCCATCTCGCGCCGGGGGCGCCGCTCTCGGCGTTTCCCAGCGAGCCGGGACGGCGCGCCAAGGGCGTCATTTCGGGCAAGGCGCTTCGCATGCACCGCGCGGTGGCGGGAGGCTCGTTCATCGAACCGATCGAGGGTCATCCGCGCATCGTGCAGGGCAGCGTGCTTGCGGTGGATCTCGATCGCAATCGCGTGCTGATCCACGCCGCCGTGCCGATGTGGCTCGCCGCCGCCGACGGTCAGCTCGCCTCCGACTTCCAGACCGGCGACATGGTGAATTTCTACGCCGAGAGCGGCATGCGATTCACGCCGCGCTGAACGGGTGCGCTGTTCGCACGCGGATCACCCGCGCGAACGCAGGAAGTTCTCCAGCAGCGCCGGGCCGTCCGTGGTGAGGAAACTCTCGGGGTGGAACTGCACGCCGTCCATCGGCGCCGCGCCGTTCGTGGGGCGCGCGGCGCTCGCGCGATCGGAGACGCCCTTCCAACGCAACCCCATCACCTCGCCTTCGGGAGTCCATGCCGAAACCTCGAAGTCCTTGCCGACCGTTGCGCGATCGACGATCAGCGAGTGATAGCGCGTCGCCGTGAACGGATTCGGCAGACCCGCGTAGATGCCGCGACCGTCGTGATGAATCGCCCAGGTCTTGCCGTGCACCACGCGCTCGTTGCGCCGCACGGTCATGCCGTGGCACTCGCCGATCGCCTGATGGCCGAGACAGACGCCGAGCACGGGAATGCGCCCCCGGAACTGCGGGATCAACTCGGTTGAAACGCCCGATTCCTTCGGCGTGCACGGTCCCGGCGAAATGACCAGGTACAACGGCTTCAGCGCCTCCGCTTCCTTGGCCGTGATCGCGTCGTTGCGCACCACGCGCACCTCGAGCTCCGGGCGCAGCGTCTGGAACGCGTGCACCAGGTTGAAGGTGAAGGAGTCGTAGTTGTCGATCAGCAGCAGCACGACCCGAAGCCTACGCGCTCGCACGCCGCTCGCGGCGAGTCGCGGGCGCGCCGGCGGCGCCGCTTCGCGGCGCCGCCGAGGCGTCACGCGGCTTCGGCGGCCGTTCCGGCCACGCCGTCGCGCGTGACGAGGAAGAGCGAACTCGTGATCGGGTAAGGCAGGCGCTGATAGTCGCGCTCCACGCGGTCCTGCAGTCGCGTCACGAACTCCTTGGGATCGCAGGTGAGCGCGAGGAACATGTCGCGAGCCGGCGTGGCGACATAGAAGTCGCCCTTGAGCTCCGGCGCCAATCGCTGGTGCAGCCGCGTGAGCAGCAGTCGCGCGGCGTCGTAGCCGTCCTGCATCGACACGAGCGCGGCTCGCCCGCCTTCGGTCGAATCGACCACCTGCACGCGCAGATCCGGCGAGTAGCGGGCAAGGTTCTGCCGCGCCACTTCCTCGAGCTCCTCCGGCTGCACGCCCCAGCGGATCATCTGCTCGGTGGTGACGCTCACCGTCACGTGCGGCAGATCGATCACGAAGACGACGACCGTTCCGTTCACGAACGGCACGTGGGCCACCAGCTCGCGATCCATCTGCCCGAAGATCGATTCAGGCTGGATGCGCGGCATGATCCGATGGCGGGCCACCGCGAACGGCATGGGAATCGCGCCGAGCGCGTCGCCTTCGAGCAGGCGGTCGAAGTAGTGCTCCACGATGTCGACCGCACGGTCGGGGTCCTGGCGGCACATGCGGAAGAGATTTTCGAGTCCCAGGCTGCGGCCGTCGACCACGAGCGAGAGCGGCCCCGAGAGATCCGCCCGTCGTTCCGGCCAGTTGCGGCGAAACAACTTGTGCACGAAGTCGCCGAAAGCCTCCGGTCCCATGAACGGAACGCTCATCGAGTGCCTCCTCCGCCGTCCCGATCGCCCGGGACGGCTCCGTCAATGTCGGTTACAAAACGCCGCAAGTCGCCTCCTTGGGAGTCGATCCGGTCGCGCCCGCCGTGACAGACCCGATGTCCGTACCCGCCTACGCCTCTCCGCTGCGAGCATTCTTCGAGCGTCCCGCGTCCACGCTCCTGGTGATCGCCGGCCCCTGCGTTCTCGAGGACGACGAAACCAATCGGACCATCGGCAGGACCGTTCGGGATGCATGCACGGAACTGGGCTGGCCTTACGTCTTCAAGGCGAGCTTCGACAAGGCGAACCGCACGAGCATTCGAAGTCATCGAGGTCCGGGAGCCTCGACGGGACTCGAGCGCCTGCGACGATTGCGCGACGAGCTCCAGGTTCCCGTCACCACCGACATCCACGAGCCGTCGCAGGCGCAGGCGGCCGCGGCCGCGGCGGACATTCTTCAGATCCCCGCGTTCCTCTGCCGTCAGACCGATCTGTTGCGCGCCGCCGCCGACACGGGCCAACCGGTGAACGTCAAGAAGGGACAGTTCCTCTCGCCGGAGGAGATGAAGTCCGTGATGCAGAAGCTGCGCGAAGGCGGATGTCGCCACGCGATGGTCACGGAGCGCGGCACGTTCTTCGGCTACCACCGTCTCGTGAACGACTTCGTCGGGCTCGGCGACCTGCGCGAACTCGGCGTGCCGGTCTGCTTCGACGCGTCGCACTCGACGCAGCTTCCCGGCGCCGCGGGCACTTCGAGCGGCGGTCGGCCGGAACGCACGGCGCTGCTCGCTCGCGCCGCGGTCGCCGCGGGCATCGACGCGATCTTCCTCGAGTGCCACCCCGAACCCGCTCGCGCCAGCAGCGATTCGAGCATTGCGCTGCGGCTCTCGGAAGTGCGGCCGCTGCTCGGGCGCCTGCACGCGATTCGCGCCGCGACCGGCGCCGATCTCGGATGATCGCGGAGGATCGTGGAGGATCGCGGGCCGCCTCGCATCGATGCGGTCGAGTCCGATCGACGACGGAGGATCGATGGTGCTCCAGCCGCCGCGCCGAATAGACTTGGGCCGTCGATGTCGATGAAGCACTGCGATCTCTGCCAGAAACCTGCCGTCGTTCACGAGGTGGTCATCAGGAACGGCGTGACGAGCGAACTGCACCTCTGCGCCGAGCACGCCGCCGAGAAGGGCTTCCAGGTGCCGATGGCGTCGGCGGCGCAGGTCATCACCAAGCTCGTGGAGCAGACGGGCCTCGCGCGGAAGGGTCGACGAACGGGCGCGTGCCCTGGCTGCGGTCTCACGATCGTCGAGTTCCGGCAGAGCGGCGTGCTCGGGTGCCCCTCCTGCTACGACGCCTTCCAGCCCGATCTCGGCACGCTCATCGAACGCGCGCAGGCCGGCGCCACGCACCACGTCGGTCGCGCTCCGCCTCGCGCGCTTGCGGGCGCCGAGCGAGTGCTCCGGCGTCAGCGCCTGGTGCAGGAGCTCGACGCCGCGGTCGCCGCCGAGCAGTACGAGCGCGCGGCGCGCCTGCGCGATCGCCTGCACGAGCTCGACGCCGGCGGCACGGAGACCTCCTCGTGAGGCTCGGTCCGAAGGATCCGCTTTCCGCGGGCGCCGGCCCCGAGGCCGACGTGGTCGCGCGGAGCCGCATCCGACTTGCCCGGAATCTTGCGGGATTCCCGTTCGTGGCTCGGGCCACGGACGTGCAGCGGCGCGAAGTCGTGGATCTCGTCCGTCGCGCGGGCGCCGCGTGCCGGGACTCGCCCGCGCTCGAATGGCACCCGATGTCGCAGACCTCCGCGCACGAACGACAGCTGCTCGTGGAACGGCACCTGGTCAGCCGGAACTTCGCGAGCACGGAGATCGCCTGCGCCGTGGGGCTCAGCGCCGACGAGCGACTCTCGGTGATGGTGAACGAGGAGGATCACCTCCGCATCCAGGCGCTCGCGCCGGGATTCGACCTGCGCGCCGCGATGTCGCTCGCGTCGAGCTTCGACGACGCGCTCGGCCGGACGGTGGACTACGCCTTCAGCCCGCGCTGGGGACATCTCACCGCATGTCCCACGAACGTGGGTTGCGGCATCCGGCTCTCGGTGATGGTGCATCTTCCGTCGCTCAAGCTCACGGGCGAGCTCGAGCGCGTGAAGCGCGCCGCGAAGGATCTCAACCTCGCCGTGCGCGGCTTCTACGGCGAGGGCACGGAGGCGATCGGCAGCTTCTTCCAGATCTCGAACCAGGTCACGCTCGGCGTGAGCGAGGACGATCTGCTCGAGGAGTTCGCCGATCGCGTGGTGCCTCAGATCGTCACCTACGAGCGCGAGGCTCGATCGATGCTCCTCGATCGTTCACGCCTGGTCGTGGAGGACAAGGTGTGGCGCGCCGTGGCGACGCTTCGTGCGGCGCGACTGCTCACCGCGGACGAAGCGCTCAAGCTGCTCTCGAGCCTTCGGCTGGGAATCTCGGCGGGACTCGTGTCGGGTCTCACGCTCGATCGCCTGAGCTCGCTCGTCGTGCAGACGCAGCCGGCGCATCTGCTGTCGTCGGAGCCTTCGGCGAAGGACGAGCAGACGGCGAAGGCGATCCGCGCGAACTTCCTGCGGCAGGCGCTTCGCGACGTCGAGGTCGGCTAGAACGGCCCAAGAACGAGGGAAGCGGTGTGGGGCAAGGAGCCGAGGCGAGGCTGGGTCCTGGTGACCCGCCGAGCTGATGGCGACACCGCCATGCGCCGTCTCCCTCGCTCCGTCACTTCGCCTTGTGGGAGGCGCCGAGCTTGTCGGCGGCGACCGCGAAGGCCAGGTCCTTCTCGGTGATGCCGCCGGCGTCGTGCGTGGAAAGCGTGAGGCTCACCTTGTTCCAGCGCACCAGGATGTCCGGATGGTGCTGCACGCGCTCCGCCTCCTGCGCCACCGCGTTGACGAAGGTCATCGCTTGCGAGAAGTCCTTGAGCACGTAGGTCCGCTGGATCGAGTCTCCCGATTGGGTCCACTTGGCCAGCGAATCGAGCCGCTCGTCCACCTGCGCCTGGGTGAGGCGTGTCATCGGGGCCACATGATACCCGCGGCCGCTACGCTCCTGCGGCGATGCATCGCACGGGCGTCACGCGACTGGCGCCGAGCCCGAGCGGTCCGCTCCACCTCGGCAATGCGGCCACGTTCCTCGTGAATTGGGCGCTGGCGCGCCGACTCGGATGGCGGGTGCTGCTGCGCATCGAGGATCTCGACCTCCCGCGCGTGCGCGCCGGTGCCGAGGAGGAGATCCGGCGCAGCCTGGAGTGGCTCGGCATCGATTTCGACGACGAATCGGAGCGGCAGTCCGCGCGCGGCGCGCGTTACGAGTTCGCGATGGAGCGGCTCGCGGAGCGACGGCTCGTCTTCGAGAGTCGCCACTCGCGCGCGGAGGTGCGCGCGGCGGCCGGCGGCGCGCTCCCCGCCGCAGGCGACGAGTCGAGTCCCGCGAGCGCGCCGCACGGCGGCGGCATCGCGTTTCCGCGCTCGCTGCGTCCGGGGCCGGGCGACGCGTGGCGATTCGTCGATCGAGCGGTGAATCATCGCCTGCGCGTGCCCGACGAACCCGTCACGGTCGTGGACGAGGTGATGGGGCCGCACGAAATCGACCTCGCAGGCTCGATGGGCGACTTCATCGTCTGGTCGAGGGCGGGCGTGGCGTCGTACCAGCTCGCGGTGAGCGTCGACGACGCGGACGCGGGGGTGACGGAGGTGGTGCGCGGCTGCGACCTGCTGCCGTCGGCGGCGGCGCAGACCCTGATTCACCGCGCGCTCTCGCACGAGCCGCCGCGCTGGTGGCATCTTCCGCTCGTGGTCGATGCGGACGGTCGCCGGCTGAGCAAGCGGGACGGTGATCTGTCGCTCGCTGCGCTGCGCGAGCGCGGCGTCGATGCGACGCGCGTGATCGGGCTCGCGGCGTGGTGGGCGGGAGTCGCGCCGTCGAGACGGCCGATGACGGGCGCGGCGCTGCGCGACGCGTGCGATCCGTCGGCGCTTCGCGCTCGCTCGACGGCGCCGCCGCCGCGCCTCGACGCCGCGGCGATCGAGTGGCTGCTCGGGTGAGCGCGGCGCGCCCGCCTCCGCGCGGAGCGCCGAGCGAGCGACTCGAGCCGAATCAGGGCGGCGAATTCGCGAGCGCGCGCCGTACCGACGCGTCGACGAGCTTGGCGATCGAATCCGCCTCGAGATTCACCTCGTCCCCGGCGCGAAGCGTCGAGAGATTCGTCCGGGCGATCGTCTCGGGAATGAGCGCCACGTCGAACCACTGCTCCGTGACCTCCGCGATCGTGAGCGACACGCCGTTGACCGCCACGCTTCCTCGCGGCACGAGGAACGCGGACACCTCCGGCGGCGCCGCGATCCGCACCCGCCGTTCCTTCGCCTCGGAGACCGCGTCGATCACGCGCCCGACGCCGTCGACATGGCCCTGCACGAGGTGGCCGCCGAGCAGCGTCGCGAGCGTGGCCGATCGCTCGAGATTCGCCTTCCATCCGATCCGCCAGCGACCGAGCGTGGTGCGCGAGAGCGTCTGCGGCACCACGTCGAAGCGGAGCCTCGACGCCTCGGCGCGCAGAAGCGTCAGGCAGCAGCCGTCGACCGAGATCGATTCGCCGGGCGCGGCGTTCGGCGGCCAGCCGCCCGCATCGATCTCGAGTCTCGCGCCGTCATCCGTGGGCGAGATGCCCGCGACCGCTCCCATGCGCTCGACGATGCCCGTGAACATCGGCGGGTTCACCAGCAGCGGGACGGCTCGGCGCCCGGGTAGTAGCGCGACAGGATCTGCCGCCACGACCGGCCGGCGCGAGCCATGGCCTCCGCGCCGTACTGGCACATGCCCACGCCGTGACCGTGTCCTCGCCCGGAGAACTCCACCGAACCTCCGTCGACGATCGCGTCGAAGTTGCTGCTCTTGAGCCGCCGCGACGGCTCCGCCGATCCGCGCGATCCCTCGCCGCCGTTGTTCATCGCGCTGCGGAACGCTTCCGCCGAGATGGTGGCGGCGCTTCCCGCGTCGTCGGCGATGCGGAACTGCTCCACGCGCCCGGACGCGGCGAGTTTCGTCGCGTCGATCGCCACGATGCCTCGCATCGACGCGAGATCGGCGCGACCGTTCGCCCGCCCCCACGCTGCGAGTCGTCGCGACACGTCGTCGAGCGAGAAACGCTCGGTCCAGGAATAGGTCGGCGCGCTTCGGCAGCAGTCGGGTCGCCGACCGTTCGCCGAACTGCCGAGCGCGAGCGGCGGGATGTCGTGCTCCGGATTGCGGGAGACCGCGTCGACCGCGTCGGCGGCCGCACCGCCGCAGCAACTCGAGTAATACGCCGGCACCACGCGACGCTCGTAGAGCAGGACGATGCCGCGAGTGTCGTCGGTGGCGCGGCGCGCCACCGATCGAGTCGTCTCGCCGATCCAGGCCTGACTCGCCTCGCCCGCCACCATGTCGAAGTGGCGACGGGACTTCCAGTGGTCCGCCTCGCAGACGGCGTAGCTCCTCGCCGCGATCGCCTGCGCGCGATAGGTCTCGAGATCCCACGAGCGATAGAGCTCCTTCGCGAGCACGCCCGGCAGATACCGCTCGACGGGAAGCACGGCGACGAGATCGATCACGGGGCCCGCGTCCTGGCGCTCGTGCAGTCTCAGAACGCCCGGCCACTCGGCGCCGGCGTACGAGACGGGAACCTCGCCGCCGCGCCCGTTTCTCGCGCGCAGCTCGATCGCGCGCGACGACGGCGCGCTCCACTCGGCTCCCGAGCGCGTGCCGCGCACGATCCAGGAGCCGGCGCTCGAGCGAACCTGGATCGGCGAGGAGATCTGCACGGGCGACTCGGCGCCGTCGAGCGAGCGCACCTCGAACTCGGCGCCCTCCGCGGCGAGATCCACCGCTCCGCCGCGCACGCTCGCGAAGCGGATCCGCACGATCGGCTCGGTGGACGGCGGCAGCGGACGAGGCGCGGGCGCCTCGGGCGCCACGGCGGCGTCCTCCGCCGGCTCCACCACGCCGCGACGATCGACCGTGTCGTCGAGCGGCGACGGCGGACGCGCCAGCCGCTCCGCCGCGCTTCCCTTTCCCTGCGACTCGCATCCCCCGGGTCCGAACCACGCCGTCGCCACCACGAACAGGGCGAGCGCGGCGATGCCGGCCATGAACAGCGCGTGCCCCTGGGTTCCTTCCGTCGGAGAGTCGTCGCGCTCCATGACGCTCCTATCGGCGAATCCGCTACTCGAGCGTTCGCAAGGTGAGTCCGCTTTCCGCGAGTCGCGCCTTGATCTCGTCGAGGCTCGTCTGCCCGAAGTTCTTGATGCCCATGAGTTCCGCCTCGGTGCGGCTCGCGAGGTCGCCGAGCGTCTGCACGTTGAGAAGCTGCAGCGCCTTGCGGGCACGCACGCTCAGCTCGAGGCTGCCGACGGGGCGATTGAGCACCGTCTCGGGAACCCGGCCCTTGAGGCCTTCCGCCACTTCGCGGCGCACGCGGGCGTAGTGGCCCGAATCGAGCGCCTGCCCGAGCCTGAGTCCCTTCGACGAGAGCATGCTGCGGATCTCGACGAGCGAGGTCTCGCCGAAGTTCTTGTAGGAGAGCAGTTCCGCCTCGGTGATCCGCAGCAGGTCTCCGAGCGTGCGGATCTGCATCTTCTTGAGGCAGTTCCGGCTGCGCACCGAGAGCTCGAAGTCGGTCACGGGCGTGTCGAGCAGCGCGTTCTGCTTCGCCGCGTCGCGAGCCTGCTCCTCGTCGTAGTACATGTCCTTGCTCGCCACCACGTCGCGGAGATAGAGGCGCGCGCGGGAGTGCATCGGGTTCGCGTCGAGCACCTTGCGCAGCAGTCGCTCCGCGCGACCGAAGTCGCATCGATCCTCGAAGAGGATCGAGAGGTTCACGAGCGCGTTCACCGGAGGCTCCGGCAGACTCGCGAGCTCTTCGTAGGTGCGCAGCGCCTCGTCGTCGTAGCCGAGCAGGTCCGCGATGAACGCGAGCCGGAAGAGATGCTGCGGCGTGCGATCCTTCTCCACCGCCAGCCGGTACTGCTCGATCGCCTCCCAGCGGCGTCCCTCCGATTCGAGCGCGGCGCCGCGCGAGAAGTGCGATGCGGCGCCCTGCGGATCGGCGGAGACCGCCTTCGTTCCGATCACGGTGTCGAGACCCTGCGTGCTCATGCGTGCTCCTTGGCCGACTCCGCTCCGCGACGACGAAGCGTCGGGCCGGCGAGTCGCGGAGCGTAGCGGCAGTGCGACCTTCGCCTCAAGGGCTCGTCGTTTCGAGACCTCCGGCTCGATCCGTGCTCGCGCGATCCCGACTCACGCCGCGGCCGTTTCCGGGGCGGGAACGAGCCTTCGTCCCATCCAGCGGCCCCGCTCGAAGCGGAGGCCCATGACCACGCCGAGCACGATGATGTAGACGCTCGAGGCGATCCACGGCCCGAGGCTCTCGAGCTGCGGCGCGAAGCGCACGAGCGCCCATCCGCCGCCGACGATCACGCCCCACGCGAGCGCCAGCGTGACGATGCCGGGCACGAGCGTGTCGCCGGCGCCGCGCAATCCGCCGATGTAGACGATGCCGACCGCGTCGAAGAGCTGGAAGACCGCGGCGCAGATCATCATGCCGGAGCCGATCGCGAGGATCTGCGCGGCGCTCTCGGCGGACGCGTCGTCGGGAACGAACACGCCCAGGAGCGGGTGGCGGAAGATCGCCATGACGAGGCCGCACGCGGCCATGTACGACGCGGCGATGATCACCGCGGTGCGCACGCGTCGCTTGCCCAGGTCGGGCCGTCCTTCGCCGATCGCGCGGCCGAGCAGGCTCGTCGCCGCCACGCTGAAGCCCGCCGCCGGCATGAAGCTCAGGTGCATGTAGCGCAGCGTGGCCCATCCCGCGGTGATGTGCAGCGTGCCGAAGTGTCCGACGAGCACGGTCATGAAGATCGCCCAGCAGACGATCTCGTTGCCGAACTGCACCGACGCGGGCAGTCCCACCTTGAGCAGCCGCCGGATCTCGGGCGCGGGAAAGCGCCAGGCGCGGCGGATTCCCCAGCGCTCGTCGAGCGTGCGTCCCAGGAAGAGCGACATGGGCAGCACGAGCTCGACCGCCACGCCGCCGAGCGTTCCGAGCGCGGCGCCCGCCACGCCGAGCGCGGGCACGCCCGGAATGCCCGGCAGTCCCCACGCGGGCAACCCCTCCTCGCCGAAGATCAGCACGTAGTTGAGCGTGCCGTTGGCGAGGTTGCCGAGGATCGCCGCGATCGTGATCACGCGCGGCCGGTGCAGTCCGAAGAAGACGTTGCTCATCGCCTTCGATCCGAGCGAGAGCAGCGCGCCCGCGGCCAGGATCTGCGCGTAGGTCGTTTCGAGTCGACGCAGTTCCGGCTCGTGATCGAGCAGCGAGAAGAGCGTGGGCAGGACCAGCGCCCACGGCAGCATGACGAACAGCCACGCGAGCAGCGCCGTCCAGACTCCGGCCCACGCGTGCCGCGCCAGCGCGCGTCGATCGCCCGCGCCGAGGCTCTGCGCCACGAACGCGTTCACCACCGAGAGCACGCCGAAGAGAAAGGCGAGCGGCGCGAAGCTCCAGATGGCGCCGTTGCCCTGCGCCGCGAGCGCCACGGGACTCACCTGCGCCACCATGAGCGCGTCGACGAACTGCATGAGCGTGTAGCTCAGCATCGTGATCGCCGTGGGCCACGCCTGCGCCCACACGATCGACGCGGAGCGGCGCCAGGTCTCCGGGGCGGTCGAATCGTTCACGCCGGCACCGGCGTCGAGGTGAGCCGCAGTCCCACGATCGACGCGATGAGCAGGGCAAGGCATGCGACGCGCATCGGCGTGACCGGTTCGTCGAAGAGCAGCATGCCGAGGATCGCCGCGCCGAAGGCGCCGACGCCGACCCAGACCGCGTAGGCCGTGCCGAGCGGAAGCGTGCGCTGCGCGATGCCGAGCAGCACCATGCTCACCGCGAGCAGCACGATCGTGGAGACGCTCGGCCAGAACCTCGTGAAGCCCTTCGAGTACTTGAGCGAGACCGCCCAGCCCACCTCGAAGAGTCCCGCGAGAATCAGGACGAACCAGGCGGTCGCGGTGGTGGTCGTACCGGCGGTCGCGCTCATGGCGAGGCGGCCCCGGGCGCCGGCGCGGCGAGATGCCGGTCGAACCACTCGAACGATCGGCGCTCCACCTCGCCGCCGACATCCCAGTAGGAGCCGAAGTGCCCGGTGGCGGGAAGCCGCACGAGCTCGGAGTGATCGGGCGCCGCCGCGTGCAGCCGCTCGCCGTTCTCGTAGGGAACGATCCAGTCCCAGTCTCCGTGCACGAGCAGCACCGGGGCGCTCGTCTTCGCGATCGCCACCTCCGCCGCCGCGTCGTTGGCGCTGAAGCCGGCGATCGCGGCCGCCATCGCCACGAGGCGATCCTGCTCCGACTCGCTCATGAGCAGGCCGGGAATCGGGAAGAAGAGCTCGAGCGTGTGCGGCACCGCCATTCGCATCGACGCGAACGCGCCCACGGTCACGACCGCGCGGACGCGCGGATCGTGCCCGGCGTACATGATCGCCACCGCGCCGCCGTAGGACATGCCCCAGACGCCGAGCGGGCCGTCGAGCAGACCCCGCCGATCGATCTCGTCGACCACCTGCACGAGATCCTCGCGCTCGATCACGCCGAAGCCTCGGAAGTCGCCGCTCGAGGCGCCGTATCCGCGCAGGCCCACGAGCACCGCGCGGTACCCGTGCTTGGCGAGCGCGCGGGCCTTGTCGCGCATCCAGAAGGGACCGTCGGCGATGCCGTGCAGCACGAGGATGGTGCCGAGCGGCGGCGCGGGCGGCTCGAAGATCCAGGCGCCGAGCGACGCTTCCGGAGGTCCGACGGGAACGCGGAGGAACGAATCCGACTTCATCCACTCGCGCTCGCGGCGATCCGCTTCGGGCGTCGTGTCGATCGCGCGGTGGTAGTTCGGCGTGGCCACGATCTGGCCGACGAAGAAATCGGTGGTGCAGCCCGACGCGATCAGCGCCGACGCGGCGATCGGCGCGAGCGGCGCGAGCGGCGCGAGCGCGCGGGCGGCG
>VGXK01000004.1 GCA_016873355.1 Phycisphaerae bacterium
CCGCTCTCGAGCGCGGGCGACGCGCGACGAAGGCCGGCGCCGGATCCGGTCGGCGCAGCGCCGGATCCGGTCGGCGCAGCGTCGGGCGGCGCGCTCAACCGACCAGGATGCCCTTGTGCCGAAGGAGGAACGCGAGTCGCCGCAAGGCGCGGCCGCGATGGCTGATCTCGTTCTTCTCGGCCGGCGCAAGCTCGGCGCTCGTGCGGTCGAACTCGGGAACGACGAAGAGCGGGTCGTATCCGAATCCGTGCTCGCCCCGCGGCGTCTCCGCGATGCGACCCTCGAGCTCGCCGCGCGCCTCGAGCAGGACGGAGCCGTCCGGCGCCGCCACGCAGAGCGTGCAGACGAAGCGCGCCGATCGAAGCTCGACAGGCACGCCCGCGAGCGCGGCAAGCAGCCGCGCGTTGTTCCGCGCATCCCGCTCGGCGCGCGATCCCTCGGAACCGGCCCAATGGGCCGAGTGCACGCCCGGCTCGCCGTTCAGCAGGTCCACCTCGAGCCCCGAGTCGTCGGCGAGCACGATCGCGCCGAGTCGCCGCGCGTAGGCGATCGCCTTGATCGCGGCGTTCGCCTCGAACGCGTCGCCGCTCTCCACGGGCTCGGGACCCGCATCGCCCGCGTCGACGAGCGAACGCACTCGGAAGCCGATCGGCTCGAGCACGGCGCGGATCTCCTCGAGCTTGTGCGGATTGCCGGTGGCGGCCACGATCTCGATCGCATCGCGAGGCGCGGCGTGCCCCTCGCCGCGAGCGCCGCCGCTCGCGTGCTCGCCGTGCGCCGCTCCCCCGCCGCCGCTCATGTCTGGAGCACTCCCGTTCGGAACGGCTTGTCCATCGGCGCCATCGACGCGAGCCGAAGCGCGAACGAGAGTTCCGCGCGGGTCTTCTCCGGCGAGATCACGCGATCGACCCACCCTCGACTCGCCGCGTAGAGAATGTCCTGCTGTTCGTGGTAGCTGGCGGTGATCGCTGCAAGCAGCTCGCGGCGCATCGTCTCGTCCACCTTCTCGCCCGTTCGCTTCCGCGCGGCGAGATCGATCTCGAGCAGCGTGTTCGCCGCCTGCTCGGGTCCCATGACGCTGCACCGGGCGCCGGGCCACGCCAGCGTCAGGAATGGATCGAAGGCGCGGCCGCACATGGCGTAGTTGCCCGCGCCGTAGCTGCCGCCGACGATGAGCGCGATCTTCGGCACCACCGAGTTCGCCATGGCATTCACCATCTTGGCGCCCGAGCGGATGATGCCGCCCTGCTCGCTGTCACGGCCGACCATGAAGCCGGTGGTGTCGTGCACGAAGACGATCGGCAGCCGCTTCTGATTGCAGTCCATGATGAAGCGAGCCGCCTTGTCGGCGCTGTCGTCGTAGATCACCGCCGGCATGCTCGTCGCCGCCGTCGGACCGCTGCGCCCCCCCGGCATCGTGCGGCGCGTGAGCTTCTTCTGGTTCGCCACGATGCCGCACGGCACCCCGCCGATCCGGGCAAACGCGCAGACGAGCGAACGGCCGAACTCGGAGCGGTACTCGTCGAATCCGTCGCCGTCGACGACGCACTCGAGCAGCCCGATCATGTCGTACTGGCGCCCGGGATCGCTCTGGAAGATCTCGAACACCTGCTCCGCGGGGCGCTTCGGCGGCGCCGCGGCGAGCGGCGCCGGCGCCAGCGCGCGAGCCGCCTGGTTGTCCTCCATCAGTCGGCGCACCCGCGCGAGACAGGAGCGATCGTCCTTCTCGCGGAAGTCGATCGTGCCCGAGATCTGCGCATGCATCGACGCGCCGCCGAGCTCGTCGCTCGACACCTCCTGGCCGATCGCCGCCTTCACGAGCGCGGGCCCCGCAAGGTAGAGGCCGCTTCCTTCGGTCATGAGCAGCGTGTCGCAGAGCACCGGCAGATAGCCGCCGCCGGCGACGCAGTTTCCCATGATCGCGGCGATCTGCGGGATCCCGTCCGCGCTCAGGACCGCGTTGTTGCGGAAGATGCGCCCGAAATCGTCGGTGTCCGGGAAGACGTCCTCCTGCAGCGGCAGGAAGACGCCCGCGCTGTCGACGAGGTAGATGAGCGGCAGCCTCGCCGAGTGCGCGATCGTCTGGGCCCGGATGATCTTCTTGCAGGTCATCGGGAAGAAGGCGCCGGCCTTCACCGTCGCATCGTTCGCCACGATCATCACCGGCTTGCCGGCCACGAGCGAGATCGTGGTGATCACGCCCGCGGCGGGCGCGCCGCCGTACTCGCGATACATCCGCCACGCGGCGAGCACGCCGCACTCGAGTCGCGGGGCGCCCGGATCGACGAGCTCGTCGATGCGCTCCCGCGCCGTGAGCCGCGCGTGCCGATGCTGCCGCTCGATGCCGGCGGGACCGCCTCCCAGCTCGGCCTTGGCCACCTCCGCAAGATGAATCGCCGAGGCGTCCCGAAGACTCCCCGGCGCCGCGTGCGCCTTCGCCTCGGGAGATGTTCGGCCCGTCATGGCCGCAGGATAGCGGCCCCTTTCCCCGCGTCCGATCGGCCGCGTCGGCCAGGGGCGCGGTTGCGACCGGGCGCATGCGCGGTCGGCGCGTCCGCTCGCTTGCGTCCGACGCCGAGTCGCCGCTATCCTCGCGGGACTCGAAACCAGTTGGAAGGAAGGAGGGCCCCGACGAGGGCCCATTGGAACTCATGACGATCTCGGCACCCAGGAAGAAGCAGGTCATTTCCGGCGCGCGCCGGCATGACGCCGACAGCGGATCCCCGGAGGTGCAGGTGGCGGTGCTCACGGAGCGGATCGCGTCGCTTCAGGATCACTTCCGCACGCATCTCAAGGACCACTCGTCGCGTCGCGGCCTGCTGCTCATGGTGGGCAAGCGGAATCGGCTGCTCAAGTATCTGGCAGCCACGAACCGCGACGCCTACTCGGAACTCATCAAGAAGCTCGGCCTGCGCAAGTAGGCCGCCGGCCATCGCGCCGCCGCTCGGCGGCAGTGGGCCGCATGCAGCAGGTTGTTCGCCTCGACGAGCGCGACGACGCCCATGCTGCACCCGGCCTTCTGCCCCCCGGCGGATCGGTGAAGCAATCACCCATCGCCAGAAAGGCACACGAATGACACTTGAACGACCCGCGTCCGTCGAACGACAGATCGGCGGCCGCACCTTCCGTCTCGAAACGGGACGCATCGCGAAGCTCGCCTCCGGCGCCGTGCTGGCGAGTTTCGGCGACACGGTGGTGCTCGCCACCGCCGTCCGCGCCGAACCTCGCACCGGCATCGACTTCTTCCCGCTCACCTGCGACTACCGCGAGCGCACCCCCGCCGCGGGCAAGTTCCCCGGCGGCTTCCGCAAGCGCGAAGGCCCGCCGAGCGAGAAGGAGATCCTCACGATGCGCATGATGGATCGCCCGATCCGTCCGCTCTTCCCCGAGGGTTTCGTCGACGAGATCCAGCTCCAGGCGCTCGTGCTCAGCCACGACGGCCAGACCGACGCCGACGTGGTGGCGTGCACCGGCGCCGCCGCGGCGCTGGCGCTCACGGACGCGCCCTTCCAGGGTCCGAGCGCCACCGTGCGCATCGGCCGCATCTTCACGGAACAGGGCCCGCAGTTCGTCATCAACCCGACGCAGGCGCAGATGGAGTTCAGCGACCTCGATCTCGTGCTCTCGGGCCATCGCGACGGCATCAACATGATCGAGGTCGGCGCCGCGGAGATCTCCGAGAGCGACATGGTGGCGGCGATCCGCTTCGGCTACGACGAGGGCATCCGCCCGCTGCTCGACATGATCGACGAGCTGCGCCGCGCCGCCGGCGCTCCGCAGCCGGTCATGGGCACGCCCATGCTTCCCGATCCCGCGGTCGTCTCGCTCGTGAAGGAGAAGGCCTACGAGGAGATGAAGAAGGCGCGGCAGATCAAGGGCAAGCGCGAGCGCAACGACAAGGTCGACGCGCTCAAGAAGTTCACCCTCGACACGCACTTCGCGATCCCGGCCGGACTCTCCTTCAGCGAGCACCAGGCCGCCGACAGGCGCCAGCGCGACGCGAAGGAGGCGCTGCGCATGCTCGAGAAGAAGATCACGCACGAGCTCGTGGCCGAGCAGGGCGTGCGCGCCGGCGGCCGAGGCCTCCGCGAGATCCGTCCGCTCGACATGCAGGTGGGCATCCTTCCGCGCACGCACGGTTCGGCGCTCTTCCAGCGCGGCGAGACGCAGAGCATCGTCACCTGCACGCTCGGCACGATCAAGGACGAGCAGATCGTGGACGGGCTCATGCCCGAGTACGCCAAGAAGTTCTATCTTCACTACTACTTCCCGCCGTTCTGCACCGGCGAAGCGGGCCGCATCACCGGCCCCGGCCGTCGCGAAATCGGGCACGGTGCGCTCGCGGAGCGCTCGCTGCTGGGCATCCTTCCCTCGCCGGAAGAATTCCCCTACACGATCCGCGTGGTGAGCGACATCCTGGAGTCGAACGGCTCGTCGAGCATGGCGTCGGTGTGCGGCGGGTGCCTGGCGCTCATGGACGCCGGCGTTCCCATCAAGGGAACCTGCGCCGGCATCAGCGTCGGACGATTCACGAGCTCCTCCGGCAAGGTCACGCACGTGACCGACATCATCGGCGAGGAGGATTTCTTCGGCGAGATGGACTTCAAGGTCTCGGGCACGCGCCAGGGCATCACCGGCATCCAGCTCGACCTCAAGGCGCGCGGACTCAAGGTGGAGGAGATCGAGGCCATCTTCGCGCAGGCCCGCGAGGGACGGCTGCACCTCATCGAGCAGATGGAGAAGGTGATCGCGGCGCCGCGTCCGGACATCAGCCGTTTCGCGCCGCGCATCATCATCGTGAAGATCGATCCGGAGAAGATCGGCAAGCTCATCGGCCCCGGCGGCAAGACGATCCGCGCCCTCCAGGAGCGCACCGGCGCCCAGATCGACGTGGAGGAGGACGGCACCGTCTTCATCGCCACGCCCGACGCCGCGAAGGGTGCGCAGGCGAAGGCCGAGGTCGAGGCGCTCGGCGCCGAGATCAAGGTCGGCAGCGTCTTCGAAGGCAAGGTCGTCGCGATCAAGGAGTTCGGCGCGTTCATCGAGCTCGTGCCCGGCACCGACGGCATGTGCCACATCAGCGAGCTGGCGCAGGGCTACGTGAAGAGCGTCACCGATCAGGTGAAGATCGGCGACGTGGTGAAGGTCAAGGTCATCAACGTCGACGAGAACGGCCGCATCAAGCTTTCGCGGAAGGCGCTGCTCGTCGACTCGGTGGTCAAGGGCGGCTGACGGCGGCGTCCGCCGGAGCGTCGAAGCGCCGCGGAATCGCGGCATTCGCGCTGCGTTCGGCTGCATGCGCCCGAGATGGCGCCCGCGGCGGCGATCCCGCGCTTGCGGAATCGCTGCGGCGCGCTCACAATGGTGCGACTTCCCGGGACCCGAGCAGTGGCGGGTCCCCAAACTTCGATGGGTGGAGCACTGCCATGTCACAATCCGAGTTGCACCAGGTCGACGGCGTGGTCAAGTGGTTCGACCCGCGCAAGGGCTATGGCTTCATCGTCGGACCGGACGGGCAGGACATCTTCGTGCACTACACCGTGATCGAGCAGCAAGGCGGATTCCGCACGCTCAAGGACGGCGAGCGCGTTTCGTATTCGGCGTCGGTCGGACCCAAGGGCTGGCAGGCCACCCGCGCACGCTCCCTGACCCGGGTGATCCAGAGCACCGGGAACTGACCGGCTCGAGAGGGCCCGGATGGGCAGCGGACTCCTCCCTCTCGCCAGCGCGTTTCCTTCGACCGATCGCGGGGTCCCGCCGCTGATCGTGGCGCTCGTGTCGGCGTCGCTCGGCGCCGCGGTCGTCGCGGTCGTGGCGCTGCTGCTGCGCCGGCGCGCCGTCGCCGAAGCGCGGCGCGAGGCGGCGGCGCGGAGCGCGGCTCGCATCGCGGAGCTGCGCGCGATGACCGGAGGACTCGCGCACGAGATCAAGAACCCGCTCTCGACGCTCGTGCTCAACGCGCAGCTGCTTCGCGAGGAAGTGCTCGACATGGATCTCGAGGAGGAGGCGCGGCAGCGCGTGTCGCGCCGCGTGGAGACGCTGTCGCGCGAGGCCGGGCGACTCGGCGACATCCTCGAGGACTTCCTTCGCTACGCCGGGCGCGTGCAGCTCGACCGGCAGCCGCGCGATCTCCGCGAGATCCTCGACGAGCTCGTCGACTTCTTCCGACCGCAGGCGGAGCAGGCGGGAACGCTGCTGCGAGTCGATGCACCGCACGAGCCCGTCGTGTCGCTCGTGGACGCAGGACTGCTGAAGCAGGCCCTGCTCAACCTGATGCTGAACGCCGTGCAGGCGATGGAGCGGAGCGAGCGTCGCGAACTGCTGCTGCGGCTGGAGCACGGTCGGCACGGCGCGGCGGGCGAAGCCCGCATTCACGTGATCGACACGGGCCCCGGCATCGCCCCCGAGCGGCGCGAGACGCTCTTCCTCCCGTACTCGAGCACGAGGCCGGGCGGCACCGGACTCGGACTTGCGACCACGCGCCGGATCGTGGAGGAGCACGGCGGACGCGTGACGCTCTTCAGCGAGCCGGGCATGGGCAGCGACTTCGTGCTGCACGTGCCGCTCGGCGATCCGCAGGCGTCGGGAGGGGGCGCGAACGCCTTCGCGGCGCAGGCGTCGGCGGCACGCGCCTCGAACGGGCCGCAACCTCGTGGGGAGCGCTCGCCATGACGAAGCGAATCGTGGCGCTCGGCGGCGGCGGCTTCAGCATGGAGCCGCGGAACACGCTGCTCGACGACTTCATCCTCGGCTTGACCGGTCGCGATCGTCCGCGCGTCTGCTTCCTTCCCACCCCCAGCGGCGACTCGTCGCAATACATCACGAACTTCTACGGCTCGTTTCCGCCCGCCCGCGCCGTCGCCACGCACCTCCCGCTCTTCACGCGTCGGCCGGGCGAGCCGCGCGACCTGCTGCTCGACCAGGACGTCATCTACGTCGGCGGCGGGAACACGGCGAACGCGCTGCTCGTGTGGCGCCTGCACGGGATCGACAAGGTGCTGCGCGAAGCATGGGAGCGAGGCATCGTGCTCTGCGGCGTGAGCGCGGGCATGATCTGCTGGTTCGAGGGGAGCTGCACCGACAGCTTCGGTCCGCTGGCGGCGCTGCGCGACGGACTCGGATTCCTGCCGGGAAGCGCGTGCCCCCACTACGACGCCGAGATCGATCGCCGCCCGCGCTACCACGAGATGCTCCGCGCGGGTCTCGCCGGTGGTCATGCCGCCGACGACGGCGCCGCGCTCCATTTCGAGGGCACGACGCTCCGCGAAGCGATCAGCTCGCGGCCGAACGCGAAGGCGTATCGCGTCGAACTCGTCGACGGCAAGATCGTCGAGCGCGAGCTGCCGACGCGCTTCCTCGGCTGAACGCATCCGGGCGCGGCGCTCGCCGAGCGCCTCGCCGTCGACCGTCGCGGCGCGCGAGCTCTCACTCGAGCCAGTCGCGCGCCTTGAGCCGCTCCGGCACGTAGGTCTCGGTGACGTAGGAGATGTCCTTCGTGATGAGCGACTCCACTTCCATCTTGAAGCCGTTCGTCAGCAGCAGATCGATCTCCTTCTGCCACCCCTTGTGCCCGGCGAACCACGGATACGCGGCGATCTCCTTCGCCCGCTTGATGTCGGTGTCCGTGAGCGAGATCTTCACCGCGTCGCTCAGCTTGCACGCCACGAAGTCCTTGGCGCGGATGCCGAGGAAGCGCGCCTCGGGAATCGCCAGCCGCGAACTCTCGAACGCGAGCGAGATCGATCCCTGCTTGATGACGCTGTAGATGTAGTGCCCCCAGGGATCGCAATCGAGCAGGCAGATGATGGGCAGCTTGAGCTCGGTGTGCAGGCGCTGCAGCAGGCGCCGGCATCCGCGCGGCGGCTGACCCGCGCCGTGCGTCAGGATGCAGCCGTGCTTCTCCCAGAATCGATCCTCGTTGAAGCGATTCCAGACCGTGCCCTTCTCCACGTGGAGCACGAACTTCGCGTCGCACTTCCGGAACTCGATCACGTCGGGTTCGACGATGCTCGGCAGCGCGTAGCCGCCGGAGCCCATGCGCCGGCAGTCGATCTCGTCGCCCTTGTCGACGAGCGTGATGTTGCCCACCATGGAGCCGCGATTCTCGGCGAAGACATGCAGCTCCTCGCGCAGCGAACCGAGCGCGACCTCGAGATCCTCGAGGATCGTGTCGGACTCGTCCTGCTCGTCGAAGGTGTTCTCCTTCGTTCCCGCGACCGTGTGCTTCGCCTTGTAGAAGACGCCTCGCAGGCTCGAGGTCTTCGCGGCATCGATCAGGTCGTTGATCGTGCTCGCGTGCAGCAGCGTCTGCATGAACTGCCTGGCCTGGTTGAGGTTGAAGAGCTGGCGCTCCTGCGTGGCCGAGCCCATCTCCAGGATGCCGCGCTTCTTGTTCCAGATGGTGTTCGAGCGCGCTCGCGTGGGGATCTCGATCGCCGGTTCGCGACCGGAATTCGCGCGCGTGACGACCGCGTCCGCAAGCGAGGAGATCCTGCCCTTCGTCTTCGCGTCGCGCTCGGGTCTCTTGCCGCCGCTCGTCTTCGTTCGTTTCGCCATGGGTCGTTCGCTGCCTGCCGTTGCTCGGTCCGTCGCACCGAAATCGTCCGCGCATCGCGGAATCGCGTGATCAGAAGAGGCTCGCCTGCTCGTCGGCCGCTCGCTTGAAGCGCCGGAATCCCGGGCTTGCCGACGAACCCGGCGAGTCGCCTGCCGCCGCGCGCGTCGATGCTCCGGCCCCTCGCGTGCCCGCCTTGCCGCCTCGAGACGGCGGCGACTTCGAGCCCGTCGCCCCGGGCTTCGACTTCGACGCCGGAGCGTTCGATCGCGTCCCGCGCCCGGCCGCGCGCGTCCGCGTGGACGGCGCCTCGATCTCCGGCGGCGGCGGCGGCGCCGTCTCGCCGACGATGATCACGCCTTCGAGCGCCGACGGATCCTCCTCCTTCTTCACCTTGCCGTCCTCGTCGAGCACCTGGTCGGCGATCGCGGTGCGGCGCTTCGCCTGCTGCTTCAGCCGCTCGAAGAGCTGCTTCTCGTTCGTGCCGTTGATCGCGTGCACGGCGCGGACGATCTCGCCGATGTAGCGCTCGAAGACGTCGCGGCGCTCGCCTTCGCGCCGCATGCGCGAACGCTTGCGCAGATACCCGCCGAGCTTGCGCCCGCACTCCATGAGCGCGAGCTTCATCTCCTTGCGGATCTCGTCGTAGTCGGCGATCGCCTCCTTGCTCTCGCTCGTGAACGGCACCCACACGCTCGCCACGTGCAGCATGATCACGATCGGGCCCACGGGCAGGCTGCCGCGCGGCTGCTGCAGGTCGTAGTTGCGCCACGACGTTTCGACGACGCCGCGGAAACTGGAACACGCGCTCTGCTGGAAGAGCAGCGGCACCCGGTTCGCGAATCGGATCACGCGCGCAGGCTCGTCCGCCGGAAGATCCCCTCCGAAGGCGATCGCCGCCTCGATCTGGAACGGGCGGCCGCGATAGATCGCCGGTTCACGGCTCGATGCGGCGTAGAACTCGGCGCGCACTCCCTTGAGCATGCCGGCGAGCATCTGCCGCACGCCGATCGGCGAGAGACAGTCGGTGGGCGGCGACGGAAAGCGTGCGTTCTGGAACTCGCGGTAGATCGCTTCCGCGAGCGTGGTGTCGACGGCGGAGATCCGCGTGCGGCTGGTGACGCCCACCACCTTGCAGATCGACGCGGCGCTCGCGGCGGAAATGCGGCAGAATCGCTCCTGCAGGAACGCGTAGAGCGAGCCCTTCTCCGCGGCTTCGTACTCCTTCAGCATCTGGAGCAGCGTGCCGAGCTCGATGCCCCTGGGGTGCGGCTGGATCTCGCGCGTCTCGGCGGGAAGTTCGCCCACCGCGCGAGGGAAGATCGTGGCCCCGAGCAACTCGGTCGTGACGGCCGCGATCCCCGAACCGGCGGCGCCGTCGCGCTCGTCCGCGCCGTCGCCGTCACCCTCGCCGCGCTTCGCCCCCGCCTTCGCCGATCGATCGGCCTGGGGCGCGTGACCCTCCCCTTCCGCATCGGCCTCGGCGCCGCGCCGGCGCCGCTTCGACGGCAGCTCCTGCTCCAGTTCGAGCTGCTCGTCCTCCGCTTCGCTCTCGCGCGAGGGCGGCACGAAGACGAACCTCCCGTGCGGATTGGCGATCGCCGTCAGTTCGAGGAACTCGTCGACGCTTCCGCGGCCGCGCTGGTAGCGACCCTCGAGCTCGATCGACACGCTCGTGCCGGTGGTGAACTCGCCCTCGGCGAAGAGCTCCCCCGCCGCGCCGAGATTCTTGGCCGCCGACGACGACGCAAGCAGTCGCGACGGCGGGAAGTCGTCGGTCTCCCGGTCGAGCGTGACCTCCGCGCGATTCGTGCGCGTGTTCATCGCCAGCTCGATGTGGTGCGCCTTCGCCTTCGCGCCCGGCTTCGTGTGGATCACCATGGGCTGCCCGGTGGTGATGAGGCCATACATGCCGGCGGCGGAGATGCCGATGCCCTGCTGTCCGCGCGACATCTTGAGTCGATGGAACTTGGAGCCGTAGAGCAGCCGCCCGAAGATGTTCTCCACCTGCTTGCGGACGATGCCGGGACCGTTGTCGACCACCGTCACGCGGTAGCGGCCGCTCCGCGCGGATGCGGGTCGTCCCGGCTGAAGGTCCTCGATGACCACCGTGATGCTCGGCAGGATGCCCGCCTCCTCGCAGGCATCGAGCGAGTTGTCGACCGCCTCCTTGACGGCGGTGAGCAGCGCCTTGCGCGGACTGTCGAAGCCGAGCAGGTGGCGGTTCTTGGCGAAGAACTCGCTGACGGAGATCTCGCGCTGCTTCTGGGCGAGATCCTCCGCGCTGGCGCGGCGCTTGGAAGGCTTGGCCGGCTTGCGTTCGGGCATCTCGATCAGCGCCGCATCCATGCGGCCCATGGATTCCTCCGTGGTGAACTCGCCGCAAGGTATCCGATCGGCGCTTCCGCCCTTCCGTTCGCAGCATTTCGCGGCTGCGGCGGCTATTCTCTCCGCCCCCGCCGCTCACCCCGAACACGGAGCCAACGCATGGAGACGACGCTCATCATCCTCAAGCCCGACTCGCTCCAGCGAGGTCTGGTGGGGAGCATCATCACCCGCTTCGAGCAGAAGGGGCTTCAGATCGTCGGCGCCAAGCTCATGCAGATCTCCCCGGAACTCGCGGCGCGCCACTACAAGGACCACCACGGAAAGCCGTTTTATGAAGGTCTCGTCCGCTTCATGACGTGCGCACCCGTCATCGTCCTGGCCCTGCGCGGAATCGGGGCGATCACGATCGCGCGAGGCATGATGGGCGCCACCTTCGGCAGCAAGGCGGCGCCCGGCACGATCCGCGGCGACTTCGGCGTGAGCAACAGCTTCAACCTGATCCACGGCTCCGACGGACCCGAGGCGGCGGCACGCGAGCTCGAGCTCTTCTTCGCACGGGGCGAGATCGTGGAGCACGCGCGCGCGATCGAGCCGTGGATCTACGACTGCTCCGGCGGCAGACCGGAATAGGTCGGCCGCGGCATCGTCGAATACCGGACTTCCGAAGCCCGCGCCTCCAAGTGGCAGGAATCACGGAGCCTGCGACCGACGGTCGCCGGATCGTGAAACTCGTTGCAGGTTTTTGCGTCCCCGTCTCAACGGCAGCCGAACTGATGCCGTAGTGGCTCGGTAACAGCAATGGACCGGACTGCCTCGCGCAGACCGATGTCAGTTCAAGGTGTTGCCGGACCCTCGTTGCCACGACGGCAGGTGCTTCATGATTTCGCCGCTCATCACTCCTGATTCGCCCCTTGGCCGACTGCGGCGCCGACAGCGCGCCATCGTGGCCCAGCGCGCCGCGGATCGCGCCGAGTCGGCGGGCTTGACGCAGGCGGAGGAGGCGCTGCTTCGGGAGATCCTCTCGGAGCCGATGGACTACATCGACTCGCCCGAGTTCCGCAAGGCCAACGCCGAGCGCACGATCTACGAGAAGGCGCCCGTCATCGAGCGACCGGACGTGTCGTGGTACCGACCGCTGCTCGACAGCCTCGTGCCCGGCGATCGCTCGCGCAACCGCTCGGGCCGCAGCGGCGGCTCCGTGCTGCTCACCGGCGCGCAGGAGCGCGTGCTCTTCCTTCAGTACAACTACGCGCGCTTCCGCATCGCCCGGATCCAGGACCGGCTCGCGGGCTCGCTGCCCGACCTGGCGACCGCGCGGGAGATCCTGCGCTGGTACCACGTGGCCAAGCGCTACCGCGAGCAGCTCGCCGAGACGAATCTCGCACTCGTGCTCGCCATGGCCAAGCGCACCCGCATGAGCGAGGTGGACTTCGCCGACCTCATCAGCGAGGGCAACATGGCCCTCATGCGCAGCGTCGACAAGTTCGACTGCGGCCGCGGCTTCAAGTTCAGCACCTACGCCTGCCGCGCCATCATCAAGGCGTTCAGCCGGCAGGGAATGAAGCTGAGCAAGTACCGCCAGCGCTTCCCGAGCGAGTTCGACCCGCAGTTCGAGAAGTCGAACCACCTGGAGACCGTTCGCGCCACCGACGAGAAGGATTCGGCGGCCGAGGTGCGGCACGTGGTCCTGAGCAACCGCTGCGATCTCACCGAGATCGAGCGGACGGTGATCTTCCACCGCTTCGGCCTCGACCACGATCCGGATCGTCCGGCGCTCACGCTCGACCAGGTGGGCCAGATCATCGGGCTCACCAAGGAGCGCGTGCGCCAGATCCAGAACAAGGCGCTCGAGAAGATCCGCCTGGCGCTCGAAGAGCTCCGCGCCGATCCGCCCCGGCCGAGTCAGAACTGATTCGCACCCAAGTTCACGCAGGTGACCGCGTCGCGCTCCCGGGCTCGACGCGGCCGCCGTTTTTGGCGCCGCTACACTCGGGCCCATGCCCGTTTCCAAGGTCTTCTCCAGCGCCGCCCAGGCCATGAAGGGCCAGGTGCGCGACGGCATGACGATCGCCGTCGGCGGCTTCGGCCTCTGCGGCATTCCGGAGCAGCTCATCATGGCCCTGCGCGACTCGGGGGCGAAGAACCTCGTGTGCGTGAGCAACAACGCGGGCGTGGACGACTGGGGCCTCGGCCTGCTGCTCGCCACCCGCCAGATCCGCAAGATGGTGTCGAGCTATGTCGGGGAGAACGCCGAGTTCGAGCGGCAGTTCATGAGCGGCGAACTCGAGGTCGAGTTCACGCCGCAGGGAACGCTCGCCGAGCGCCTTCGCGCCGGCGGCGCGGGCATCGCCGGCTTCTACACGCGCACCGGCGTCGGCACGCCGGTCGCCGCGGGCAAGCCCACCGAGGTGTTCGACGGCGACACGTTCGTGCTCGAGCGCGGCATCGTGGCGGATCTGGCGCTCGTGAAGGCCTGGAAGGGCGACGAGTTCGGCAACCTCGTCTATCGAAAGACGGCGCGGAACTTCAATCCCATGGTCGCCACCGCCGGACGCGTGACGATCGCCGAGGTGGAGGAACTCGTGCCGATCGGCAGCATCGAACCGGACGCCGTGCACACGCCGGGCATCTTCGTGCAGCGGATCGTGAAGACGAGGTCCGAGAAGCGCATCGAGCAGCGGACCACGCTGACTCGATCCCGCTGAGCCGAGACACGGCCGTTGCGCGTACACCGGGATGCTCGTCATGGCGGCGTGTATCGTGCGGGACTCTCGCCGCGGCGACTGGAGGCCCATGCCCGGCAAGTCGATTCCAAGGATCCCCTGCTGGGAATTGACATAGGCGGGGCTCTCGTTCGTTCCGCATGTCCTGTGATCCTGCGATGGAGAAACCAATGACGCGATCCCTCGTTCTGGCCGCCGTTCTCGCTCTGCCCCTTGCCGCCGCCGCGCCCGCCTCCGCCCAGTTCGGCGGTCGAAGCGCCATGATGCAGGCGGTCGAGCCCGATGTCTGGTCGCGAGACCTCCCGATCTTCGCCGAGTCGCTGCAGCTCGAGGAGTGGCAGCGCCCCATCGTCGAGATGCTCGTCGAGGACTACCTGGCCACGTTCAACGCCGGCATCGATGCCATGAAGCAGCAGATGCAGGGCATCTCCGCCAAGGGCGAGAAGCCCTCGGTGCAGGACGTGCTTCAGCCGCTCGAGGACTGGGCGGGAAAGAAGAAGGAGCTCTACGCGAACTTCCTGCAGGGCGTGCGGAGCCAGCTGAGCGAGCAGCAGCTCGAGCGCTGGCCCGTGCTCGAGCGGGCACTGCGCCGCGAGCGGCTGCTCCCGCAGGCGAATCTCTCGGGCGAGGGAATCAACCTGATCGGCGTGATGCAGGATCTCGCGCCGCCCACGGAGATCACGGTGGCGGCGTCGAACGCGCTCGAGACCTACGAGCTCCAGCTCGACGAGGCCCTGCTTGCACGCCAGAGCCGGATGGAGGAGATCGTGCCCGCGCTCAAGGACGCCATGGCGGAGATGAACCACGAGCGCGGTCTGGAGCTGCAGGAGCGGATCATGGCGTCGCGGCTGGCGCTGCGCGAGGTCCAGGATCGGAACACCGAGGCGATCGCCGCGACCATGGGCGCCGAGTGGGGCGAGCGGTTCCGCGCGATGGCCCTGCAGCGCGCGTACACCGAGGCGTTCCAGCCGAGCCCCGTCATGCGTCAGTTCGTGGCGGCGCTGGCACTGCCGGATCTCGCCGAGGAGAAGAAGACCGCGATCACCTCCCTGCGCGAGGAATTCCAGCGGGCGCTCGACGACCTCAGCACGCAGATGCTCGCGGCCATCCGCAAGCAGGAACCGCTCGACGCGCGCAAGAAGGTGCTGAACGCGCGCGAGCGTCGCGAGGGACGGGCGGTTCCGGTGCCGGCGGCGCCCGAGCAGGGCTCGGTCGAGTCCATTCGCGCCGCGCGGGCCCAGACGAACGAGAAGTACCGAAAGGCGCTCGAGGATCTGCTGACCCTCGAGGTCTACGAGCAGCTTCCCGGCGGCGGCAAGATGTCGATCAAGGCGCGCGAGACCAAGCCCGGCGCCGCGAACGAGGGCCGGAACCGCGTCAGCACGTCGCGTCCCGGCGGACGCGGCACCGCGGGTCGCGGCACCACGATCCCGACCGACGGCGAGCGCCCGGATCCGGCGAGCGTTCCTCCCGCCGGTGCACCGGCGCCGCCCGCCTCCATCGACTGATCGACGCGGCGCGCCCGCCCCCGGCACCAAGGAAGCCTCGATGACCGATCGAGCCGGACAGCAGGATGCGATGAACGGCAACGGCACCGCGGTGCGCCTCGATCTCGCGTCGATCCGCGCCGCCGCGAGCGCTCCCGATGCGTCGCTCCGAGAGCGCTGCGGGCTGCTCGGCATCGAATGGCTTGAGAAGGCGCCGTCGGCGGAGGCCGCGGCGGTCGAACTCGTGCCCGCCGACGTGGCGGTGCGTCTGCGCGTGGTGCCGCTCAGGATCGTCGGCGCGCGGCTGCTCGTGGCGATGGCGGATCCGCTCGATCTCGCCGCGCTCGACGAAGTGGCGGCGCTCGCGGGGCGTCCGCTCAACCGCGCGGGCATGGAGCCGGCGGCCTTCAGCGAGCTCATGCGTTCGGCCTACGGCACGACCGCGGCGCGCATGGCGGAGAGCCTGGCGGGCGAGGCGGAGCTCGCCTCGACCACCGTCGAACACAATCTCGACGCGATCGACGCGGCGGACGTGCATCGGATGGCCGAGCAGCCGACGCTCATCAACCTCGTCAACCTGGTCATCCTCGAGGCGATCCAGAATCGCGCCAGCGACATCCACATCGAGCCGTTCGAAGCCGAGCTCAAGATCAAGTACCGCATCGACGGCGTGCTCGTCGAGCAGAAGCCGCCGCCGAAGCATCTCCAGGCGGCGCTCATCGGCCGCGTGAAGATCATGGCGCACATGAACATCGCGGAGCGCTACGTGCCGCAGGACGGGCACATCACGCTGCGATTCGAGGGGCGCAAGGTGGACATCCGCGTCTCGACCGTGCCCACGATCTACGGCGAGAGCGTGGTCATGCGAATCCTCGACAAGAGCGCGCTGCCGCTCGACCTGCGAAGCCTCGGCATGTCCGAGCCGCATCGCGCGATGATGGATCGCCTGATCGAGAAGCCGCACGGCATGGTGCTCGTCACCGGACCGACCGGCAGCGGCAAGACGACCACGCTCTACGCCGCGCTTTCCAAGCTCTACGACCCGCGCAAGAAGATCATCACGATCGAGGATCCCGTCGAGTACGAGCTGGCCGGAATCAACCAGATCCCGGTGAACCCCAAGCGCGGACTCACCTTCGCCACGGGACTGCGCTCGATCCTGCGACAGGATCCCGACGTCATCTTCGTGGGCGAGATCCGCGACAACGAGACGGTGGACATCGCCATCCGCTCCGCGCTCACGGGCCACCTCATCTTCAGCACGCTGCACACGAACGACGCGATCAGCTCGGTCGGCCGCATGGTCGACATGGGCGCGGAGCCCTACCTCATCGCGAGCGTGCTCGAAGGGCTGCTCGCGCAGCGCCTCGGCCGCCGCATCTGCCGCCACTGCGCCGTGAAGGTGCCGCTCGACGACGATCGGCGCGCCCGCATCACCGCGGAGGAGGCGGCGTCCTTCAAGGGTCATTGCACGATCGGACGCGGCTGCGACGAGTGCAACGGCAGCGGCTTCCGCGGGCGCCTCGGCTTCTTCGAGCTTGCGCGCATCAATCCAAGACTCCGCGCGGGAATCTCCAAGGGACTCACCGTGCTCGAACTGCGGACGCTCGTCGACTCCGACTTCGTCACCATGCGAGGCGACGGCATCGCGAAGGCGGCGCAGGGCGTGACCACGATCGAGGAAGTGCTCCGCGCCACGCAGGATGTCGAGGACAACGGCGGCTGAGCGCGGGCATGCCCAGCTTCCGGCACCAGAGCCTTGATTCGAACGGCGCCGTGGTGACGGGGGTCATCTCGGCGAGCGATCGACCCGCCGCCATCCGCCAGCTCGCCGGGCGCGGACAGAGTCCGCTGTCGCTCGCGGAGGTCGAGGGAAGCGCGAAGCCCGCCGCCGGCGGTTCGCCCCGCGCGGGCGCCGGCGTCGATCGCTCGTCGCGGCCGCGGGCGTCGTTCGAGCTCGGCCGGCTCTTCGGCCGGACGCCGCGACTGCGGCGCACCGAGCTCGCCAGCCTGATCCGCGAGCTCGCCACCGCGCTCGAGGCGGGACTGCCGCTCATGCAGTCGCTTCGCACGGTGCGCCGGCAGAGCTCCGGCCACGCCCAGTCGCTGATCCTCGATCGGCTCATCGAGCGCGTGGAGGCGGGACAGCCGCTGCACGAGGCGATGGAGGAGCACGGGCCTCCCTTCGACGACATGGTGATCGGCATGGTGCGCGCCGCCGACGCGAGCGGTCGCATGCCGGAAGTGCTGCATCAGCTCGCCGACCTGCTCGAGCGCAGCATCGAGCTCCGGCGCGATCTGCTCGGCGCCACGATCTACCCGATGATCGTGGCGTCGCTCATCGCCATGAGCATCGTGGTGCTCGTGACCTTCATCCTGCCGAATCTCATGAAGCCGCTCATCGAGACGGGCACCAAGATCACCATGCCGTGGCCGACCCGGTTCCTGCTCGGGCTCGCCGACTTCGTCGGCGCCTGGTGGTGGGCGATCGTGCTCGGCGCCATCGGCGCCGTGCTGCTCTGGCGCTGGTGGGTGGCGCAGCCCGGCAATCGAGCGATCGTCCACGGAGCGCTGCTTCGCACGCCGCTCATCGGTCCGCTCGTGCGCGACGTGGCCGTGGCCCGCTTCACGCGCACGCTCGGCACGCTCGTGTCGGCGGGACTTCAGATCATTCCCGCGCTTCGCATCGTGCGCGACACGCTCGGCAACGTGGTGCTCATGCAGGCGATCGACGAGGTGGGCGAGCGCGTGGCCACCGGTCAGAGCCTGGCGGAACCGCTCGAGCGCTGCGGCCACTTCCCGCCGATCCTCGTCCAGATCGTCAGCATCGGCGAGCGCTCCGGGCGCCTGGAGACCATGCTGCTGCACGCCGCCGGCGCCTTCGACCGCCAGGTGAAGTCCTCGATCACGGTGCTCACCAAGGCGCTGCCGCCGATCCTGCTCGTGATCATGGCCGTGCTGGCCGGCTTCGTTCTGCTCGGCATCCTCCTGCCCCTTACCGAGATCCAGACCGCCATGGGAAGCTGAGCGACGCAGGCGCCGCATGGCGGCGTTGCCTGCCGCTCACCGAGTCACCTGGACCCAGCCTCGCCTTGGCGACATGCCGTGCTACGGCCCCGTCGCCCGCCGGTCGACGCCGATCTCGATTCAGCAGCCGGAAGGTCCGGATACCGCGCAACACTCCGGCCACGGCTTAGGATCCGCGACCCGCGAGAGGCAACCCGGCGAGCGTTCCGTCGTTAGACCTGCCCGCGCCCGCGCACCGCACCCCTTCGGAGTGATTCCGGCCATGACCTTCCGAAACCCAGCTCGCCGATCCCGTCGACCGCACCGCGCCGGCTTCACCCTGCTCGAGATCATCATCGCCGTCACGATCGTGGCGATTCTGGCGGCCGTCATCGTGCCGCGACTGGCCGGCTGGATCGGCAAGGCGAAGACCGACCGCGCCAAGGCCGACGCCGCAACGCTCGCCAAGCAGGTGGAGCTCTACATGACGAAGTACGGCGTCAGCCGCCTTCCGAGCGGCTTCGCCCTCGAGACGCTCGCCGACGGCGACGATCCGATGCTCCGCAACCGCAAGCAGCTGCTCGACCCGTGGGACCGGCCCTTCGAGATCCGCATTCCCGGCCAGACGAACATCGACTTCGACATCATCAGCGTCGGCGAGGACGGCGAGCTCGGCACGCCGGACGACATCATCGGCGGCTGATCCGGCGGACGACGGCGCACGAACAACGCATGACGACTCGACGAGTCAACGCCTTCACGCTGGCCGAGATCCTGGTGGTGGCGGTTCTGCTCGCCATCATCGGGGCGCTGCTCGTGCCGCGACTCGCGGGCAAGCCGCGTCTCACCACGCAGCTCGCGGCGGAGCAGGTGGCCGAACTGCTCGCCACGCTCGCGTTCCGATCGTCGCTCTCGGCGCAGCCGGTGGCGCTCATGCGAGGACTCGAGGACGGCGCGCTCGAGATCTGGGTGCTCGACATGGATCCGGAGCGGCCCGATCTTCCCGCCGCATGGCGCCGCGATCGCTTCTCGCGCCCGCTTCGGCTTCCCGAAGGCGTCGCGCTCACCGCGGTGCGCTTCGACGAGAAGCAGTACGTGCCCGACGACGACTGGAGCATCACCTGCACGCCGGGACAGCCGCGACCTCGCATCGAGCTCGCGCTGAGCGGCGACGCGACGGAGGTGTCGGTCGTGCTCGAACCCCGCGCCAGCGCGCCCTTCATCGTCCAGCCAGGAAGCTCGAACGAGATCCTCCGCACCTCGATCGATCTCGACCGCGAGGGTCGGGAGCGGGAGATCTGGTGATGCGTGCGGCGCCCACGCGCTTCGCCCGGTCGCCGCGCGGCTTCGCGCTGCTCGACGTCATCCTCGGCGGCCTGCTGCTGGCGGTGGCGCTCGCGGCGGTGCTCTCGCTCGCGGCGCGGAGCCTGCAGATGGAGCGACGCGGCGAACACGAAGTGGTCGCCGCGGCCCTGCTCGACGGACTGCTCGCCATGGTCGTCGTCGAGGGACCCTCGGAGTTCACGAAGCTGCACGACACGAACGGTCGCTGCGACCCGCCCTTCGACGACTGGGAGTTCGACATCGTGATCGAGGCGCAGGGACTCGGCGATCCCTGGCGCGTGACCGCGTCGGTGCGGGATCCGGCGGGAGGCACCCATCGCTGCGGCACGCTCGTGGCGCCGCGGCTCGAACAGGCGCCGGAGCCCGAGCGCCAGCCGCCGCAGAGAATCGAACGGGAGGATCGCTATGAGCAGCTGCGACAGACGACGCGCTGAGCGACCGATCCGCACCGCGCGCCGCGGCTTCACGATCGCCGAGCTGATCGTGGCCCTCGTCATCGCGGGCATCGTGCTCATCGGCGTGACGACCGCGCTCGGCCGCATCGGCCAGACGCGCGAGATCTCGCGCACGCGCCTGGCGGCGCATCAGCGGGCGCTCGACGCGATCGAGGCGCTGCGGCGCGACGTCATCGCCACGATTCGCACCGACGACCTCTTCTTCACGCGCATCGTGATCAACAGCGGATCGCAGCGGACCCGCGCGGGCACGCTCGATCGAAGCGAGCTGCTGATCTTCAACAACCGCCTTCAGCCGGTGCGGGACATCGTCTACAACGGCGAGGGCAGCGAGTACGAGACGCAGTACCGCGTGGCGGAGGATCGAGACGGCAGCGCGCTCTGGCGTCGGCGCGACCCGGTGCCCGACGACAATCCCGAGGGCGGCGGCGTGGTCGAGCCGGTGGCCGACAAGGTCGTGGGACTCTTCATCGAGGCCTACGACGGCGACACCTGGCGAAGCGACTGGGACTCCGACGACGACGGCATTCCGCGCGCCCTGCGCGTGAGCGTGGCCTCCTCGGGCGTCGGGTCCGAAGCCGATCCCTTCGATCAGCCGGAGTCGATCGTCATGCTGCGCACCGTGATTCCCATCGATCGCGTGCCGGCCCCGCGCGACTTCGAAGCCGAGGCGGAAGCGCAGCTCGCGGCGGCGGCCGCGGCAACGGAGGAGGCCGGCGCGGCGGCGGGCGTCGGGGCCACGGGCGCTGCGTCTTCGGTGCAGATCAACACGGACGGGGTACGACAGGTCGAGGGTGGTGACCTGCGACTCAGGCGAGCCGCTCGCGAGTCGGCACCGGGAGGGATCGGAGCCTCGGGTCGCAGCGGCGGCGGCTTCGGCAGCGGCGGTCGCGGCGGCGGAGGGGGCAATGGCCGAGGCGGCGCTGCCGGCGGCG
>VGXK01000005.1 GCA_016873355.1 Phycisphaerae bacterium
CGCGGTGGCGGCGAGCGCGTCGCGCAGCGCCTTCTTCTCGCCGTGCGTGCGACCGCTTCGCGCCATTCTCGCGTCGGCTTCGGCGCTCGAGAGCCGTTCGTCCTGGAAGTGCAGGGGCATTCGGAAGCGCGCCGCGAGCACCGACCCGAACTCGCGCATCGATTTCGCGGCCGGCCCTTCCGAATCATCCATGTTGAGCGGCAAGCCGACGACCAGTGCATCCGGCGCGTGATCGGCGACGACCCGAGCGATCGCCTCGAGCAGCGCTGGCCCGCGCGGCGCCCGGATCACGTCGAGCGGCTGCGCCAATCGCACGACATCGTCACCGGCCGCCACGCCCGTCCGCTTGTCGCCGATGTCGAGGGCGAGGTAGCGCATGCGTGCCGTGCGACTCAGCGCGGTGAACCGGGCTCGTTCGGGCGCGGAGCGCCCTGCTCGTCGCGGCGCGGCGCGTGGGTGCGCGGCCCGCCCGGATGCGCGCCGGGATCGATCGGCGTCGAATCTCCGCACGCGGCGCGGTCGAGGTACCAGCGCAGCTCCCCCGCGAGCGGCTGGATGCCCTTGATCGGAAGTTCGTGATAGTCCTCCTTGCCGCGCGCCACGCGCGAAATCATCTCCGCCTTGTTGGCGCCGACCACGAGCACGCCCACGAATCGCGCCGCGTTGATGAGCGGATAGGTCATCGTCACGCGCGGAGGCGGCGTCACCGTCGGTCCGTCGCAGAGGCCGACCCAGCGCTCGCGCTCGTCGAGCACGCGAGTCATCGGGAAGAGACTCGCGGTGTGGCCGTTGTCGCCCATGCCCAGCAGCACGAAGTCGAGTCGATCCTGCCCGCGCTCGCGCCAGCCGAGCGATTCGCGCAGCGCGCGCTCGTACTGCGCCGCCGCGTCCTCCTCCATCGCCGGAATCGGATGCACCTGCGCCGCGGGAATGTCGGCGTGCTCGGCGATGATCTCGTGGATGTGGCGGTAGTTGCTCTTCTCGTCCTCGAAGGGCACGCGGCGCTCGTCGACGATCCAGAGATGCGTGCGCCGCCACGGCATGAGCCGGTAGTTCGGGTCGGTCATCAGGCGCTCGTAGAACGGCATCGGCGTGCTGCCGCCGGAAAGCGCCAGGTGGTAGTCGCCGAACCGATGCACGCAGTTGAGCGCCTGCGCGATCAGGTCCGCAGCGAGCCGCTCGTGCAGACGCTCCGCCGTGTCGGCGGCGAGCACGGTGCCGGGCAGCGGCGGAATCGGGATCGTGGGGTCGGCCGCGAGCTCGATCGGGCCGTTCGGGCCATCCGGATCATCGCGTTCCCGTGGATCGTCCGGTGAAGGCGCGGCCATGCGTGAATGCTAACGAACCGCCGCGTCGAAGGCCCGCACCGCGCCTCGAAGTCGCGGTGCGTCACGCGTCGCGCGTCGCGGTGCGGGCCGCACGCGGTGCCGCGCGCTGCCGTCGCGTCACTTGCGTTCCACGACCACGCGCGAGGTGCCGCCTTCCTCGAGCGCGCGCCAGAGCGGCGCGGTGGTGCGATCCTTGTGGCCCTTCGCCGTGACTTGCAGGAGCAGCGGATTCGCATTCGGCAGCGAGACGACGGGCGTCTCGCCGTTGCGATCGGTCTCGACCACGAACGCGTTCGGGCTCGCGGGAAGTCCGTTGCGGATCTCGCCGTACGCGATCGTGGCGCCGGCGACGGGCCTGCCCTTGTCGTCGACGATCTTGAATCGCTGCGTGCGCCGGAGCAGCGGCGTCACCGCGAGGTGCACGCTCGTTCGCTGCGCGCCGTCGAGATCCTGCCACGCCTCGCCTCGATCGGGCGAGCGAGCGGTGATCCGATTGCGGAAACCGGACCACGATCGCACGGTGGCGCGGCCGCGCGAGTCGGTGCGCGTTCGCTGAAGAGAGGGAAGTCCCCACTCGGGTTCCACGCCCGGCGCCGGCAGGTAGAGGAAGGTGGCGCCGAGCACCTCGCAGTCGGAGAGCGGGGCGCCCGATTCGTCGACGACGAAGACCTCCACTTCCTCCGAGCGCAGAGGGCGCATGCGCACCGGGACGGGGATCTTCGGCATGAGGTCGTCCCAGCAGAGGATTCGCTGCCACGCGGCGTCGGTCGTGTCGTCGGCGCATTCGCCCGGCGCTTCCGCGATCGCCGCCGGCACCGTGCGGAAGACCGCCACCGACGCCGGCTCGTATCCCTGCCGCAGAAAGGTCAGGCAGGTCTGCCTCGGCGGAATCGGAACCGTGGCCACGCCGGAGAAGTCGGTCTCGACCGGATCGCTTCGCGTCGGAAGCGGCGAGAAGATCCAGACGCTGTGTCGATGGATTCGCACGCCCTCGAGCGCGGCGCCGTGATCGGTGTCGCTGAGCTGGAACGGGATGGGCTTCGAGCACGCAACGAGCCACGCGAGCGCGACGAGCAGCGCGGGCAGCACCAGGCACGGAAACGGTCGCGCGTTGATCGTCGAGTGGCGCATGCGAAGCCGATCGGGCCGCGCACGGTACCTCATTGCACGCCGCCCGCGCCGGATTCGAGCGCGTCGCCCGCGCGGACCGGAAGCGGATTGAGGTCGAAGCCTCGATCGATCAATTGCCGCTCGAGCAGCTTGTACTCGGCGAAGGAGTCGTTCCAGACGCCTACTTCGATGCGATGGGTTGCGGGGGAGACGCCCGTGAGCAGCGAATCGAGCGCGTCGCGGGCCGACTCCACGCTGCGAATCTCGCGCGGAGTTCGCGATCCCGGGAGGATCCGCCGCTCGTTCGGCGCGGGCACGGCGCGTTCGAGCGCTCCCTTGGAGAGCAGGAGCAGCACGGGCGTTCGCGGATCGTCGCGGAAACGGCTCACGCGTACGAACGACGAGGTGGCCGCGGCTTCGGCGATGCGCTGCTCCACGCTGCGCCGCCGCTCGTCGAGCGATTGCGTCTCGCGCCGGGCTCGTTCGCGTTCGTTCGAGAGGCGGGCCACTTCGTCGGCGGCTTCGGCCGTGTCGGAAAGCGCCCGCGAGATTTCCTCCCGCTGCCGGTGCATCTCGTCGAGCAGCGCCTCCGCGCGGGCGCGAAGCACCGGATCTCCTTCGAGCGGCGCCGACGCGAGCATCCGCTCGAACTCGGCGGCCTGCGCAAGCAGCGCCCGCACCTGGCGAGCTTCGTCCGGATCGACGGACGGCGGATCGTCGCGCGTGCGCTCGGGACGCTCGGGCGGCGCCGCGAAGAGCACCACCATGAGCGCGATGAACATGACCACGCCGAGCGTGTTCGCGAGCGCGTCGAGGAAGAGATCGAAGGCGTCCTCGATGGACACGGCGCGAGCGTGTTCGCCTCGTCGACGGCGCCGGCGCCTCATGGCGGCGCTCCTTCAAGCGTGGGCGCGTCGAAGAAGCCGCCCTCGCGCGCATCCCAGAGCTGCCAGCCGACCTCCCAGCCGCGCTCGTGGAACGCGCCGCGAAGCGACTCGAAGCGATCGAGCCCGTCCTGCCGAACGACGAACACCGCCTGCCACGCCTCGGGCGTGCGATCGCCCAGGAGCGACGCGATCGACGGCCACGCGCCGTCGGCGCTTCGGCCGATCTGCGATACGACGCCCTCCGCGTCGAACTCGCCGAGCGAGAGGCCGGCGCCGCCGACCTCGATGAAGAGCGGCGAGCGCGGAAAGCGCTCGCCCGGAAGGAAACGCACGCGCGCCTGCATCTGGGCGCGCCGCCAGCGGGCGAGCGTTGATTCGAGCGATTCGCGGGCCTCGGCTTCGAGTCGCTCGGCGCCCGCGAGCTGCGATTCGGCGCGGCTCTTCGCAGCGAGCGCACGATCGCGCCGCTCGCGAACCCCGTCGGCAAGTCGCTGTTGCGAGTCCGCCTCCGCTTCGAGTCGAGCGACCTCCGCTTCATCGACGGCCGGAGACGCGAGCCGCCGCGACACGTCCGCTTCGAGGCGTTGCACGAGCGCCGTCGCATCCTCGATGCTCGTCGACGGCGCCGGGTCCGTCGGCGCCGTTCGTCGGCGCGACGGCTGAAGCATCTCCTCGGCGAGCGGCTCGAGCGCCAGCAGCAGCGTCACCAGGATCATGATGCCGGTGACGGCGGCCATGATGTCCTGGAAGGAGAAAAGCGAGATCGCGGGGGCGTCGTCGCGTCGTCGGCGCGGCATCGGTGCGCTCAGAGATCGGTGAGTTTCAGGCGGCTGATCACGTGATCGTTGCCGTACTGCGTGCACGCGTCGAGCAGGTCCTCCTCGCGCCGGTAGACGTAGGTGGTGAGCAGCTGGACGCCGACGGCCGCGATGAGCGCAATGAGCGTCGTCTCGAACGCGGTGCGCAGGCCGAGCACGACCGGCGTGAGCCGCTCGCGGATCTGCGACGCGTCGTCGGCGCCCGCCTCGGGTCGTTCGAGCACGCCCTGGAAACTGCCGATCGCATCCGAGAGGCCGATGACCGTGCCGATGAATCCGAGCACGGGCATCACCCAGATGAGCGAACGAATGGTCGTGTAGCTCGACTGCACCGCGTTCGCGTCGGCGTCCGCCTGGCTCTCGAGCACGGCGCCGACGTCGCGCACCTCGCCGATGTTGCCGAGGTTCGAGAGCGCCATCATCAGCCGGTTGAAGAGCAGGAATTCGCGCGGACGATCGCAGCGGGCGCGGATCGAGTCGAGCACGTCGCGCGCGGAGGCGGGGCTCAGCACGAAGTCGGCGCGCCGCGGGAAGAGATCGTTCCGTCGCAGCGCACGCTCCTGGATGCGGGTCTTGTTGAGCTTGTTCGCCAGCATGAGCAGGCAGAGGATGGCGCACCAGAGCACGGCGCTGTTCGTCCAGCAGCGAAAGAGCATCTGCGACACGCTCCATTCCGGGCGAAGCGAAAGACCCCAGACGATCGCCGCGCTCAGGATTCCGGAGACGAGCAGCCAGAGCGGTCCCGACGCGCGCGTGAATCGGCCGCCCGGCAGTCCGAGCAGCGACTCGAGGTCGCCGCGCGACGCGTCGAGGCGCGGGGAGTCGGTGCCGATCGCGTCGTTCGCTCGCGGGCCGGGAGCGGATGAGGCGCGCGAATCGGGTTCAGCGGGGGCCATGAGTCGTCTCCGGGAGCGGTTCCAAGGCGTGCGCGTCGTCGACGCGGCCTCGAGGTCGGACGAGAAGCGAGCCGAGCGCGGCCGACGCCGTGGCGGCGAGCATCGACACCCGCGCGGCGTCGACCGCCGCGCCGGGCGCTCGACCGAGCATCGGCGGCACGATCGTGGAAATCGTCAGGGCGAGGCCGAGCCAGAGCGCCGTGATGACGAGTCGGCGCGAACGGTCGCGCTCGCGCTGCGTCGAATCCGCGTCGATGAGTGCCGCGAACGCGAGCGTAGCGCCGACCGCGAGGGCGATCAGCGCCGGGAGCGGCGGCGGCATCCACGGCACGACGACTTCGGCGAGCGCTCGCTGCCACAGTGCAAGCACCGCTACCGCCGCGAGCGCCAGTCCCGAGCCGAGGTTCCAGCCGCGAAGCAGCACGGATCGATGCGCCGCGCTGGACGGATCGGCGTCGCGCGGATCTCGCGCGGGTGCGGCGCGCGGCATGGGTCTCGGCGCGGCCGCGATCGACACGGCGCCGATGAGCGCGAGTCCCGCGATCGGAACGAGCAGCGCCCCCGTGCCCGCGCGATCCTCCGCCCCGAGCAGCATCGCCGCCATCAGCAGAAGCGAAGCGCCGAGCGCGCCGAGCCCGCGACCGTCCGTGAGCGTCGAGGCGCCGACGAGCAGGGCGAACGCGAGCGAACCGGCGACCCCCGCCAGAATCGCGAGCGGTCCCGCGCTCCACCAGAAGCGGATCGATTCGCCCTCGATGGAGTTCGGCATCAGCGTGGACACGAGCGCGGCAACCGCCGCGACGGCCACGATGACTCGGGGATGAACGGGCGCGTCCATCAAGGCGGCTCGCGCGTCGAAACGGACGGCGCCCCCGCGCGCTGCTGAAGGACCGGAGTGCCGGGCGGGAACTGCTCGAGCGCGGCGGAATCGAGTTCGACGCGAATCGAACCGTCGGCGACGGCAATGGCGCGACCGACGACGACCGCGCGATCGGCGGCGACGCTCGCGCCGCCGAGTGCGCCCGCGGCGCCGTTCGAGCCGCGATCCCCGGCCGCGCCGCCCTCGCCGGCGCTTCGGATCACGAGGAGATCGCCCACGGAAGGCGTCGCAGGCGACTTGAGCACGAGGGCGTCTCCATCGGCCACGAGCATGCCGACCGGCTCGTACGCGCGCGCGAGTTCCGCATCGGCTTCCGCCGCCTTCGTCCGCCGGAGATTCGACCAGCGCGCGGTTTCGATGAGGCGCGGAAGCGCCGCGTCGATCTCGCGGGATCGTTCGGTCGCCTCGGTCGAGCGCGGATCGAGCCATTCGAGCGAGCCCGCGTCGAAGTCCGCAAGCCGTCGCTCGGCGTTCTCGAGCGCGGGCGCGAGCGCCGGCGATGCCTTGCGAAGCCGCTCGAGCAGCCCGACGAGCAGTTCGGCGCGAAGAGCGGCGTTCACGCCCGTCGCGTCGCGCACGCGCTCGATCGACGCGACGAGTCCGTCGGCGCCGTTGAGGGAGTTGTCCCTCAGTGCCGCGCGGAGCGCCTTCGCGAGCACTCGCTGCGGACTCTCGCCGTCGGAAACGATCTCCCGGGGCTCGAGCCGGATGAACTCCGTGTCGAAGAGACCCTTCGCCGGGTCCTTGAGACGCTTCACGATCCGGTAGACGCGGGCGCCGTCGGTGGTCGGCTGCGGTGCCTGCGTCTCCTCGTAGTACCAGCGATCGCCGTTGCGCATCGAGACCTGGCGAAGCGAGAGCAGCGGCGAGGAGTCGAGCACGCCGGCGAGCCATCGACGCCACTCGTTCGCGGGCTCCGTGTGCTCGAGCGCGAGCGCCGCGGCGAACGCGTGCACCGAGCGCGGATGGGACGCCGCGTACTCGCGCAGCGATCGGCGCGCCTCGGCTCGCTGCTCGTCGTCGAGGTCGAGCAGCGATCGCCCGACGGCGCGCCGCGCCTGCGGCCACGCGAGCACTGCGCGCCACGACGGCTCGTCGATCGCCGCGTCGAGAAAGCCCTCCGACTGCGGCGAATCCGGGTGCGCCTGGCCGAATCGGCGAAGCGCCTCCGCGTAGGCGGACGCGTCGCGAAGCAGCGGCAGCATCGCGTCGATCTCCGTCGACTCCCTGGCGCGCGCCAGCGCGAACTCGCGGCGCTGCGCGAGCGCCTGTTCGAGCGATTCGAGCCGCACGAGCGCCGGGCGGGCGCGCGCAAGCGCCGGCGCGGAGACTCCCGGCGTCGCCACGAGCTCCTCGAGTCGCCCCCGGATCGCGGGAAGTTCGAGCGCCGCCGGCGAATCGCCCAGCGACGCGGCGCGCACGAGCGCCGCTTCGATCTCGACGAGCGCCGCGTTGAAGGCCGCGTCGCGCGCCGCGGCTCGAGCCTGTTCCGCGCCGCGTCGACGCTCGCGCCAGAGCTCGAGCCGCTCCCGCTGCTCCGCCGTGCGTGCGAGAACCTCGAGCGGCGCCAGCAGCTCGTCGGTCGCGTCCGCGCGCGTCGGATCGCCGGCGGCGTCGAGTCCCGCGTCGAAGGCGGCGTCGTCGCGTTGCCGCTGCGCCCGCGCCTGGGCGATTCGCCGCCGCGCTTCGGACGGCGCGTCCCCCGTGGCAAGGCGCGGATCCTCCTCCATGGCGCGGTCGACGAGCGCATCGAGTCCGTCGAGATCGCCGGCGGCGATCGATCGATCGATGCGGAGCAGGAACTGCTGCGCCGCGTCGCGGCGCGCCTGGCGCTCGACGAGCACGAACGCGGAGACGAGCAGGATCGACGCCGCGGCGACGCCGGCGAGCACCACGAGCGAGCGCCGCGCGAGGCGGGCGCGTGTGAGCGAGCGAACGCGCCGCCGCGCCGCCGAGAGCAGCGCGGGCGACGCCGGCTCCGGCCCGCGCTCGACTCGATCGACGAGCGCCGCGAGCGCCGCGAGCGTGACCGACGGAGATTCGACGAGCGCCGCGAGCTCCGCCACGCTCGTGCGATGCTCGAGCAGGCGTTGCGACGCTTCCTGCCGCTCGCGCAGCCACTCGACGACGGGCTGCACGGTCTCGTCGAGCTCGCGCGGCGGCTCCACGCCCGATTCCGCGAGGAACGAACGAAGCGCCTCCCACTCTCGAAGCCGCTCCTCCGCCAAGTCGACGGATTCGGCCATGTACTCGGCGTGCAGTCGCTGCACCACTTCCTTCGCGCGCTCGAGCGCGGAGCGACCGGAGAGTTCGCGCACGCGTTCGCGCAGGGCGGCGGCGGCGGCCTCGGCGGGGGCCGAGATCCACTCGCCTGCCTCGATCCACCGGATCACGGTCCAGACGCGATCGATTTCCCAGAGCGCGAGCGCCCGCTCGCTCGCCTCGAGCGCCTCGGCGAGCGCGGCACGCTCGAGCGACGGCGCGTCGTCGACCCACGGCGTTCCATTCGGATCGAGCCGGCGAAGCGTCCGCATCTGGTCGAGGCGCTCCGTGGCCGCGGCACGGCCGATGTTGAGCTTGCGCCATCGCGCAAGCGCGCCGAGCAGCGGCTCGAGCTCGAGATGGCATGCGTTCAGGCGGTCGACCGATTCGCGCGGCAGCAGCGGCGCGCGCGGCAGTCGATGACGGACGCAGTAGTCGTCCCAGCCCGCAAGCGACGGATCCCACGCGGCCGCGGCCGTCTCGTAGACGGAGGGCGCCGCGCGCACGAGCTCGGCCGCCTCGCTTCGAAGGCCCTTCTGCGCCCACGCGACCGCGCGATCGAGGCGCAGGTGCGCGTCGCCGAGCAGCGACGCCCAGCGCTGCGCGAGCTCGGCGGCGTCCGGCGGAGCAGCGGACGCGCGCGACGCCATGATCGCGCGAAGCTTCGCCGCGAGCGCCGCCGGGTTCACTCGGCACCCCCTGCGGCGTCCGGCGGCTTCAGCGTGATCACGGCGAACACGCGTTCTCCGCGTCCGGCCATCACGCGCAGCAACGGAAGGTCGGCGGGAATCCGCGGCGAATCAAGGGCGAGCTGCGTCTTGAGCCTCGCAAGCCGCTCGCGCACCTCGCGCTCCCTCGCCTCGTGGAACTGGCGCTCGTCGGGCGGCACGTTCGGCCGATCGGCCACCAGTTCGCGCTGCTCCTTCTCGGCGGCGTCGACGGCGTCGGCGAGCGGCGAGCCGAAACGAATCCGCAGCGTTCCCGACGCGCGATCGAGTTCCGCGCGAAGCGCTCCGGAGGCGTGGTTCATCCGAAGCGACGTCTCGGTCGATCCGTCGGCGAGCGTCCACTCGGGCGAAGCGGCGGCCGCGAGCCGCATGGACGGCGAACGCAGCGGCAGCGACACCTCCGCGGACTCCCGTCGCGGCACCTTCACGCTGATGCCGCGCGGCGCAGACACGAGCCGTCGCGTCGAGCCGTCGTCGAGCGTGGCCTCGAGGTCGGCAAGCGCAAGCAGCGAGTCGACCGCATCCAGATGCGCCGACGAGCGCGAGATCGGTCCGGCAAGCACCCATTGCGAAAAGACCTCTCCGCCCTCGGCGTCGATCACGAGCACGTCGCGCCTCGGAGCGCCGGGCGGCGACGCGGCGATCGTGATCCGGCGCCCGTCCCGTCCCGCGCTGTGCGAGATCGACGGCATCGACTCCGAGAGGTCGATTCGCAGCGAGCGCACCGCGCGAGGCAGCAGCACGAGTCGCCTCCGATCGCTCGAGAGCACGCCGAGCGAGGACGCTTCCCGCGCCCATGCGGAGGCGGGAAGCTCGATCACGCCTTGCGGCCCGACGACCGGCGCGTCGGGCGGCGCCGGCGCGGCATCGACCGGCGCACTCTGCGGCGCAGTCGCCGGCGCACTCGGCGGCGAAACGGACTGCGGCGGTGCATCTCGCGGCGGCTCCGCGGCCGGCGCCGATGGATTCCGCAGCGCCTCCATCGACCGAAGCTGCGCCAGCGCGCTGTCGCGCTCGCGCCGAGCAAGGTCCAGGTCCGCGTCGACGCGGCGATGATCGTCGCGCAGTTTCGCAAGCGACGCCTCGCTCTGCTTGAGCTGCGACTCCAGTTCCAGGCGCAGCGCATCAAGTCGATCGATCTCGGCGCCGGCCGACGAAACTCCGTTCCTTCGTTCGTCGCGTGCACGGCCGCCGAGGAGCAGCCGCTCGATGAGCACGCCGCCCGCGCCGCCGAGCACGAGCGCAAGCAGCGCGATGCCCGCAAGCGCCGGGCCGGACGACGAACGGCGCCGCGTTCGGGCGCCCAGGGACGCCTCGAACGCTCCGGCATCGGACGACGCGCTCGGCGTCGTCTCGCCTTGCGCCGCGGTGCCCGGTGGCGCGGCGCCGAAACGATCGATGCCGCTCCACGGCAGAGGCCGATCGTCGTTCGTTGCGGATCTCGAGGCCGCGCGTCGCTCCGAATCGGAGCCCGCGCTCGACTCCGTGGCGGCGTGGTGCCACCAGGAATCGCGGCCGCCCCTGGCGAGTTCGGCGTAGCGGCCATGTCCGGCTCGGGAACGCTCGCGATGCGCCGCGGCGAGATCGAGGTAGAGGCCCGTCGCGCGACTCGGCGCCTCGCTCGCAGCCATCGTTCCCTCGCGGCAGAAGCGCCAGGCCGCGTGCGCTCCCGCCACCGGCTGCTGGAAGTTCGTGGCGAAGGTGACGCGCCATCGATCCGGCGGCGGAAGCAGCGAGAGCGCTTCGTCGATCAGCTCGAGCGGATCGGCCTCGCGCGGATGCACGATGCAGCTCGTGCGCGACGGATCGAGGTGCCACTGATTCACGAGTTCGCCCGCCCATCCCGCATCGCCGCACGCTCGCTGCCACGCGTCGCAGCGCCGCGGCGGGGCCGATCCGCTCGCGGGAATCTCGCGCGGCGCCGGAATCCAGCGGGGCGGACCGTCGAATCGATCGAGCATCACGCCGGATCGGCGCAGGAGCCACGCGGGGCCCGCCGGCGCTCGCTCCTCCTCCGCGAGCACGATGTGATGCGCGAGCTTGTTCCGCCGACCGCTGTGGTCGGGCGCCGCTTCGCGCACGGCGCCGAGCACGCTCCAGGTGCGACCTCCGATCTCGAGCCGCAGATGGGAGAACGACGGCGGCGACGATCCCGGTGCGCCGTCGGGTCGATAGCCGCCGAGCGCAAGCAGTCGCTCCTCCATGGGAGAGGGCATTCCGGTGGTCATCGCCACGGTGCAGAAGCCGCTCGTGCCTGGACGCAGGCCCGCGGGCGCGGAGGTGTGGACGAGTTCAAGCGCCATTCGTCGAGCTCTTGTTGCTTCCGATGAGCGTGGTCGCCCAGCGCGAGAGCGCGTACGCGAACGGCACGGTGACCCAGCGCGGTCGGATCTCGCGCGGCTTGATGCGCAGCAGGCCCGTGGCCGGATCGAGCGCGGGACTGGCGCCGAACGCCGACACCGGGACATAGAGCACGCGTTCGCACGCATCCTCGGCCGTCGCCACGAACTCCGGCGAGAATCGCTTCAGCATCTCGCGCACGGCGCCGGAAACGCGATCGACCCGCTTCGTGTCGACGAAACCGAGCGTGCGACCGTTCTCCGAGTTCGTCCAGTACGGATCGCGCTCGAGATCCTCCGCGATGAGCTTCGACCAGATGTCGCACTTGGCGACGAGCACCATGAGCACCTTGCGAAGCCGCTCCCCCGCCGCGAGTCCCGAGTGCGTGCGAACGCGATTCGCCATCTCGGCGAGCAGCACCTCCTGGCGCTCGGAGCGCGGCTCGAGCGCCAACTGCGGATCCGCGCTGATCGCCGAGAGGATGGGACGAAAGCGCGCGTCCTGCGTGGGATCCATCACGAAGAGCAGGATGCTCGCGCGCCCCAGGTGCTGCGAACCCGGCTGCGACGCGGTGTCGGCGCCCGGTCGGAAGTGCTCGCCCGCGTTGTCGTAGAGGCACATGAGATGCGTGCATCCGTCGGCGACGGGCGCGTTGGGGTGCGTTCCCTGCGGGCGCACGGAATAGATGAACGGTCGAGGCAGCATCACGGAAACGCCCGGTTCCATGAGCACGCTTCGATAGGGCCCTTCCGCGAGTTCCGTCTTGGGCAGCATCACCGGCGCTTCGTCGTCGGTGGCCATGAAGAGCGTCTCTTCGTGTCGACGAAGCGGTTCCGACGCCACCGGGTCCGCGTCGACGACCGCGAGCGAGAAGGTGGTGGCGAAGACGCGTCGCATCTCGCGCACCGCGGCCGCGAGCGTGCAGCTCTTGCCCGAACCGGGCGCGCCCGCGATCGAGTAGATCGTGAGCGGGCGCTCGAGCAGGATCGGCGGAATCACGAGATGGCAGCGCGGGCACGCGAACTCGCTGCAGCGACCGCCGAGCGGGTCGATCGCTTCGCACGACGGCTCGAAGCGGGTCGGCGTGAAGCGGAGCCCGTCGTCGGGACCGAGCCGCGGATCGCCGCGGAGATCGGGGTGCGTGGCGACCCAGGGCAGCTCGTCGGCCCGGCATTCGTGCCAGCAGTGGGGGCAGGTGAGCTGCGCCAGGAGCGTGCGGGCCACCGGGCATATAAGGTAGCGACGGATCCGCGATGAACACCGCACGCGCGAGCACGGATCTCGAGCTCGGCGCTCCTCGCGTCGACCGAGGATTCCGTCGTCGCGCGTCGTCGATCGGCGGCGCGCTGATCCTCTGCTTCCTGGCGCTGCTGCTCTGGGCGATGTGGGCGCCGTCGAGGGCGACGGGCGCCGGATCGGGCGAGGGCGAACTCGGAGGGTCGGGAGGAGGATCCGGGGGCGGCGCGGGCATCGCGAGCGGCACCGGAGCGAGTTCGGATTCGGGCGCCGCCGACGCGTCGGGGGCGGGTCTCGACGACTCGGGCGCACGCGCCGCGCAGGATCCCGACGACGGGGCCGCGGCACGAACCGACGCCGAGTCGCCGCGCGCGTCGCGGCCTCCGCTCAAGGTGGGCTTCAGCGCGGCGCCGAATGCGCCCGTGCCGCCGGCTCCGACCGCTCCCGATGCGACGAGCGCGAGCAGGCGCGGCGGCAACGCCGGCGGCGCCGCGGGCGGTGGAGGCGGCAAGGGCGACCACTCGTTCATGGGCGTCGAAGGGCGCGGCCGCAAGGTCGTCTACGTGATCGATCGCAGCGGAAGCATGCAGGGCGATCGCATCGCGCACACGCGCTACGAGCTCAAGCGATCGATCCGCGCCCTTCCGGCCGATTCCGAGTTCTTCGTGATCTTCTTCGACCAGCGCGCGCTGCCGATGCCGGCGCCGGGCCTCGTCTCGGCGACGGCGTCGAACAAGGAGCGGTACTCGAAGTGGATCGATCAGCAGGAGGCGATCGGCGGAACGGATCCGAGCGAAGCGGCGGTCCAGGCGCTCGCGCTCGGCGCCGACACGATCTATCTCATGAGCGACGGCGTCTTCCACTCGACGGCCGCGTCCTCGATCCGCAGCGCGAATCGAGGCAACTGCGTGATCCACACGATCGCGTTCCACGATCGCTCCGGCGAGGAGCTGCTTCAGCGCATCGCGCGCGAGAACGAGGGCGTCTATCGATTCGTGGCGCCGCCGTGAGCTCGCCCCGTCTCGCGGCGGCACGCGCCGAACCTCGAGCGCCCGCGCATCAGACGAAGCGCAGGATCAGGTCTTCGAGCATTTCCTGACGACCGCTCTCGAGCGTCGGCGACGGTTCGTCCCGCATGAGCCGTTCGCACTCGGCGAGCGAAATCTCCCCCGCTTCGATCTTCCTGCCGAGCGAGTCGTCCCAGCTTCGATAGTGCCGGCGCACGAACTCGGCGAGCGTTCCGTCGGCGCGGATCGCCGCCGCCGCCCGCAACCCGCGCGCGAACGCATCCATGCCCGCGCGATGGGCGTGGAAGAGATCGATCGGCTCGAAGCTCTCGCGCCGACGCTTCGCGTCGAAGTTGAGGCCGCCGGTCGTGAAGCCGCCCATGCCGAGCACCACGAGCATCACTCGGGCGCAGAGCGAAGGATCGATCGGGAACTGATCGGTGTCCCAGCCGAGGTTCGGCGTGCCCATGTTCGCGTCGATCGAACCGAGCGAATTCGCGGCGACCGCCACCGTGAGCTCGTGCTCCATGGTGTGTCCCGCGAGCGTCGCGTGATTCGTCTCGATGTTGAACGACACGCGGCCGAAGAGCCCGAACTCGCGCAGGAAGTTCAGGCAGGTGGCGGCGTCCGCGTCGTACTGATGCGTGCTCGGCTCCTTGGGCTTGGGCTCGATGTAGAAGCGCCCCCGGAAATCGATCGCCTTCGCGTAGTCGAGCGCCATGCCGAGGAAGCGGGCCAGGTGCGAGCGCTCGCGCGGCATGTCGGTGTTGAGCAGAGAGGTGTATCCCTCGCGACCGCCCCAGAAGACATAGCCGAGTCCGCCGAGGGCTTTCGTGGCGTCGAGCGCGTGCTTCACCTGCGCGGCGGCGTGCGCAAACACGCGCGCGTTCGGCGAGGTGGCCGCGCCCGACGCATAGCGCGGATGCGAGAAGAGATTCGCGGTGCCCCAGAGGAGCTTCGCGCCGCCGGCGCGCTGATGCGCGGCGCAGTGCTCGACGATCGCGTGCAGGTTGCGCTCGCTCTCGGCGAGCGTGCGCCCTTCCGGGGCGATGTCGCGATCGTGGAAGCACCAGAAGTCGATGCGGCACTTCGTCAGGAACTCGAAGAAGGCGTCGACGCGCCGCTTCGCGTTGTCGAGCGATTCGCTGCCGTCGTCCCAGGGCGTGAGCGCGGTCGGCGCGCCGAACGGATCGCCGAGGCCGTTGCGCATCGTGTGCCAGAAGCAGGCGGCGAAGCGCAAGTGCTCGCGAGCGGTTCGCCCTTCGACGCGCTCGCTCGAATCCGGGTCGTAGTGGCGGAACGCGAGCGTGTCCTTCGGGTCCGGACCCTCGAATCGAAGCGTGCGAACCCCCGGAAAGTGCTCGGCGGACGCGCTCATGCGGCGCGAAGGCTACCGCCTGGTTCGCCGCTTCGAAACAACGTGCCGGCGTGCAACGGCGGGCAATGGCGAGCGAGCGTGCCGACGCGACGCACGCAACGAGGCCGTCGCGTCAGGCAGGCGGAAAGTCGCCGCGACGGATGAGCGGTGCGAGCACGAGCCCCGCGTTGCCGAGGGCCACGAGCGCGGCAAGGAGGATCATGATCGCGCCGCGCAGGCGCCGGGATGGCACGGCCAGCGCGGGCAGCATCGCGATCGGCGCGAGCAACGCCACCAGCCACGGCCAGCGCGGGAAGTCGTCGTGCGCGTACGAGGCGCCGATCGCCGTGGCGCCGACGATCAGCGCGGCGATGACCGAAGCAAGCGCCGGCGCCGGAAGACGCTCGATCGGAGCGTCGAGCATGCCCGCATTGCGCACGATGGAGTCCGGCGCAGTGCGCGCCGCGGAGCTCTGTGCGCGAGCGTTCGGCGCGGAGCGTGGCGATGACCGCGCGCTCCGGCGCCGATTCGCCAGCGCGACCAACAGCGTCGCGCCCAGCAGCGTTGCACCCACGCACGCGGTGATCGTGGTCAGCTTCTCGAAGGCGCTGGCGATCACGACGAGCGCCAACCCACCGAGCGACGCCGACGCACCGAGCAGCGCCGCGATCGGCGCCCGCATCGCGCCGAGAAGGACGAGCGCCAGCACGGTCGTCGCTGCGCCGATGGCGAGCCTCCAGGACCACGAGTCGAATCCGGGCAGCGCCAGCGACCACGCCATCACGGCGCCCGCGACGAGCGCCATCGCGGCGCCGACGATCCATCTCGCTTCACGGGTGAATCCGGCCGGCGCGAGGATCCCGACGAGCGAGATCGCCGCAATCGCCGGCGCGAACCATTCCCACTTCGACGCGATCGGCCAGTTCCACCCCTGCCGTGCGCGGAAGCTCAGTGCGAACGCGATGGCGACCGCCGCGAGCGCGGCGCGGGCGCGAAGCACGAGCGCTCCGCGCCCGCGCATCGGCACGAACAGCATCACCGCCGCCGCCGCCAGCGCCAGCAGCGACGGCACGATCACGCCATGAAGGGCGATTTCCTGCGGCATCGCCGCGAGCTCGCGGTTACTTCTTCTCGACGACGCCTTCGAGCGCAACGACCACCTGGACGTTGCGACCGAGCGCGTTGCCCTGCATTCCGTAGTTCACGCCGAACTCGCCTCGGTCGATCGTGAAGGTGGCCTCGAAGCCGGAGCGGCGGCCCATGCGCCCATCGGCCGTACCCGTCCACTCGACCTTCGCGGTGATCGGCTTCGACTTGCCTCGGATCGTGAGGTCGCCCTGCACCTCAAGGAAGTTGCCGCCGAGCGACTTCGCGCCGGTGCTCTTGAAGGTCATGGACGGGAACTCCTTCGCGCTGAAGAAGTCCGGGCTCTTGAGATGGTCGTCGCGCTGCGTGTTGGCGGTGTTGACGCTGTTGACGTCGATCGTGATGTCGAAGGAAAGCGACGCGGGATCCGCATCCTTCGCGGTGATCGTTCCCGTCACCGAATCGAATCGCCCCCAGAACATGCCGGCGCCCGCGTGCAGCACGCGGAAGAGCGCCACCGAATGGCCCGAGTCGACCTTGAAGGTCTCCTTCGCGGATACGGTCGTCACCGAGGAAGGCGCCGGCGCGGGGCGCGCGGACGGCGCGGACGAGGGCGTCGAGTTCTGCGACGAGGCTGCGGCGGCGCCGAGCAGCAGCGTGCCGGCGACGACACCTGCGAGCATCGCCGCGGTGCGGGCGCCGCGGCGGGACGGGGCGGGTGTTCTCATGGGGTTCATGCGATGACTCCTTTGGTGCGGGTCGCGATCGACCGCCCGAAGCATCGCAGATTTCGCGAATCGCCGACGGCGCCGACGAGGGCGGATGCGATCAGGCCACCGCGTTCGCGGAGATCGCGGCGGGCCCGCTGCCGGGATTCCGTCGCCGTCGTTCCCAGGCGTCCCGCTCGTGACGAAGCAGTCGCGTGACCTCGTCGGAGGCGGCGGGCAGATTCTGGATCACCGCACGGGAGAGCTGTCCGTGCATGTACACGTAGAGGCGCGCCACCGTGTTCACGAAGATCGGATCGGCGTCGCGGCGCACCGACGACATGAGCTCGCGCAGGAGCGACCGCCCCGCCGACGCGGCGCGGTGCCCGTCGTCGTAGGCGCGCCGGCGAAGGGACTCCGACACGCGCTCGGATGCCGCGATCGCGCCGTCGATGAGATCGAGGCGCTGATCGATCGGCGCCGCGGAGTTGAAGCGCACGGCCGCGTACCGCTCGCTCGCCGATCGTTCGGGCGGGATCATGCGCCGCTCCTCTCGAGCGATGCGAGCATCGCCTGCATCGAGCTCTGCTGCGCCCGAAGCCGCTCGATCGCCAGTTCCATGGCGGTGAATCGCGCCAGCAGCAGCGAGCGACGCCGCGCGAGACTCTCGTTGATTCGATCGATCGTGGCGTTCGCCGAGTCGATGCTGCGATCCATGCGGGAGGCATCGGCATCGAAGGCGCCGGTCGCCGCCTCGACGAACGCGCCGAGCACGACGCCGAATCGTTCGGCCACGCCGTCCGCGTCGGCGAGCATGGCGCGGGCGCCGTCGGGGTCGGCCTCCAGCGTCGCCGCGAGCTTCTGTTCGTCGAGCGTGACGCTTCCGTCGCCCGAAATCGTGATTCCCAGGTGCGAAAGCCGTCGTCCGTCAGGTCCGAAGGTCGAGCCGGCGAGCGAGCGCAGGGCGTTGCGGGCGCGGGTGGCGGCCACGCCGCCATAGAGCGCACCGCGCGTGTCGGTTTCGGGATTCACGGAGGTCGCCTGCCGAAGCTGCGAGATCGCTTGGCGCAGCGCGGTGACGAATGCGGCCACCGCGCCGAAGATCGGCTGGTCCGACGGCGCGATCGTGACGGTGACGACTTCATCCGACGCCGCGTGGAGATCGAGAATCGCGCCGGCGATGAGATCGTCGATGTGATTCGACGCTCGCGTGAGGAGCGTGCCGGCGCCGTCGTCGGGCGAGATCAGGATCCGCGCGTCGCGTCCGCGCGACGCGGTCACGAGCTCCAGATCCGTGCCCGTGATCGAAAGCGAGAGGTCGTTGCGGCGGCCGGTGGCGAGCGACTCGATCGAGAGTCGGAGTTCGCCGTCGTCGCCGGTGACGAGGGACGCGTCGATGCCGTCGAATCCGTCGAGCATCGAGACGAGCATCTCAGCGCTCTCGCTGCCGTCGAGCGAGAGGTGGCGCGTGCGCGTGCCGTCGATGCTTCCGGTGCTCGAGGCGCCGGCGATGCGAAGCGCCGCCGCCGCACCGCCGGTCGAGTCGACGATCGAGAGGGATGCCGGACCGTTCGAGTGATCCACGACTTCGACGGCGTCGCCCCAGGCATTGACGCCGACGGTGACGGGAATGCCGCTCCCGGCGACGGCGCGCGAGAGATCGGCGAGCGTCATGCCCGCGGTGATTGCGATCGTCGCCGCGGCGCCGGATCGGCTCGTGATCGTGATCGAGCCGTCCACCGGATGGCCGGCGATGCGTTCGAGCGAGGTGCCGAGGCCGACGTCGGCGCGGCGCAGATCGCGGGAATGCAGCGTGGCCGTGCCGCCGTTCGCGCCGATGCCGAGTTGCGCCGCGACCTCGCCGCTTGCCGCGAGCGACCCGGCTCCGTTCGAGAGATCCCTGAGCCGCAGGCGCGCGGCGCTCGAGTCGAGGCCGACTTCGAGGTCGAGTCCGGCGGCGCCGGCGTCGGCGCGGATGCGTTCGAGCAGCGTCTCGACGGAGTCGGCTTCGCCGAGATTCGAGATCGTGACCGAGCGGCCGAGGGAGTCGACGAGCGTGAGCGAACCGGCGAGCGTGATGCCGATGCCGCCGTCGAGCGCCGTGAGCGCAACGTCGTGCATGCCGAAGAGGATTCGACGGCCGTGGTGCACGCTCGACGGCGACGGCGCGCTGCCGTCGATCGTCGTCTCGTCGAGACCGAGCGCGCGAAGCGTGGCACGCGACGGCGCGTCCGAGTCGGTCGTCGGCGTCGGTGCGCCGAAGGAAAGCGTGCCGGCGCCCGAGTACTTCACGGCAAGACGATCGCCCGATTCCGCAATCGAGATCGACGCAATCGAGCCGAAGCCCGCCGACGCGATCGCGGCGTTGATGCGAGCGATCGCCTCTCCGAGCGTGCTGGCACGAGGCGGTGAACCGGAGGCGCCGGCGCCGAGATCGACGAGCACCTGCGTTCCGTCGATCGAGATCGCGAAGGTTGGAACGCCGTCGACGATGGGAACGCCCGAGCCGATCGACGCGAGTTGCGACTGCGATCCGAGGAATGCGATCGTGGCGCCGGCGAACGTGTCGGAGCCCGCGCTCGAGCCGAGCATGCCAAGGGAGTTCGCGGTCGTGCCGCCCCCCCACTCCTGCACCACGATCGAACCGCCGCCGTCGCTCGAGTCGACGAGTTCGATCGCGCGGCCGTCCGCGGAGAGTCGCGCGTCGACCTCGATCGCGCTCGCGGCGTCGATCTCGTCGAGAACGTCGTCGATCGTGAGCGCGTGCCGAAGATCGATCACCGCGGTGTCGCCGCTGCGATCCGTGATGCGGATGCGGCCTCGTTCGATGCCCAGTCCGCCGCGGA
>VGXK01000006.1 GCA_016873355.1 Phycisphaerae bacterium
CGCCGGGTGCAGCTGCAACGAGCGCATCCACGTGGTGAACGACACGAACGAGATGCTTCACGTGCAGATCCAGCTTCCCAAGCCGGAGCTGCCGTGGGCTTGCGGCTGCAAGTGCGTCTACGAAACGCTTGTGGCGCCGGGCGGCATCTGGGCGAGCGCTCGACCGGGTTCTCCCGATCAGATGGACTATCCGCCCGAGGCCTACAGCGATTGCGGCGTCGTGCGTGCGCGAGCCGGCGCCAGCGGACCCTGGTCCCGATTCACCATGTGCGGTCCGCTCGTGGACCAGTCCAACGGCGATGCGGTGGTGCTGCACATCGGCGGCACCGGCCACGCCATGACGGGAACGGCCGCCACCGCATCGGGCAAGCCCGTCGACGTTCGCGTCGACGAAGTCGATCAGTGAATCGCGCCGCTTGCGCACCGTGAGGAAACGCACGGCGCCGGTGCGCTCGGATCGCGCTGCGCGTTACTGCGGCGGTCGTCGCAGGAACGGCGCGGGCTGAAGATAGGTGACCGTTCGCCAGACCCATTCGAACGGGCCCATGGTGAAGACCCGCAGCCACAGCACGCTGAAGACGAGCTGCACCGCGTAGACGCTCACCACGAAGAGCACGCGCTCGCCGCGCGAGAAGCTGCCGAAGAGCCCGAGCCCCCAGAAGTCGAAGACGAAGGTGGAGACGATCGTCTGCATCAGGTAGTTCGTGAAGGCCATGCGACCGGCGGCGCGAAGAAGCCCGGTGAATGCCGTCGCGATTCCACCGTTCACGAGCAGCGTAATCGCCGAGAGATAGCCGAGACTGATCATGGGACCGAAGACGTACGCCACCGGTGCGCTCAGGGCGTAGACGGTCCAGCCGTTCGGCCCCATCTGCGCCAGCGCCGTCGCGGCCGTGATCGGCGCCGCCACCAGAAACGCGATACCCACGAGCCACCAATGCACGCGCCGGCGCGCTCGGGAGAAGATGTCGAGCTGAATCAGCGCCGCGCCGATGCAGAACATGCCGAGCACGTGCCAGCCGAAGCCGGCGAACGAGAAGCCGAGGAAGAAGGCCCAGGTCAGGGCCCGGAAGAGGAACGCCTCGAGCCAGGGCCCGTCGCGGAATGCCTGGGTCTCGAGCTCCATGTGCCGCGGATCGCTCGGGCCCACGTAGTCGGGCGCACGCATGAGCCGCATCAGTCGTTCGAAGGGACCATCCGGCGTCATCGGGGCGTCAGCGCTCTCCGTCGTCGGCGAGTCGCTCGCAGCCGTTGCATCGTTGGCGGGTGCCGCGTCGCTCGCGGGCGCCGCGTCGCTCGGGGGCGCCGCGTCTTGCACCAATGCCGGCGCCGAGGACGACCCCGTCGCCGCGTCGGTCGTCGAATCGGCCGCCGCGCCGGGCTCCACCTGCGCCGCCGGCGCGCTCCCGGGCGCGTCGCTCGAACCGCTGCGCCCGCCGGTGACGATCGCGAAGACGCCTACGGCCGTGCCGAGGAACACGACGATCGCAAGCAGCGTGCCGCCCACGATGAACTGCGTGCGCGGCCTGCGCCCCACGAGCGCGAGCATGATCAGTCCGAACGATCCGTACATGAAGAGGATGTCGCCGTACCAGAGCAGCAGCGCGTGGCAAGCGCCGATCGCGATGAGGAAGAGAAGGCGTCGAAACATCGGCGCCACGAACGCGCGTCCGGCGTTTCGAGCGCGGCGGTACTGGATGACGAGCCCCATGCCGAAGAGCATCGAGAAGAGCGGATAGAAGCGGCCTTCGCAGAAGACCTTGTTGAAGACCCAGACGATGCGGTCGAGCGTCGACTCCTTCTCGCCCGGCGCGGGCATGACGAACTCACCGAACGGCATCGCGAAGACGCCGATGTTCACCATGAAGATGCCCAGCAGCGCCAGTCCTCGCGTGGCGTCGAGGGCGCCGATCCGCTCGGACTCCTTCACCGGACGAATGATCGCGTCGTTGCTCATGCGTGCTCCTGGAAGAAGGTGAGGGTACCGGTCGCGGTCGGCGCAGGAGCGGCGAGCACTCGTTGATCCCGGCGTCGTCGTCGAAGGCGTCGAGTCCGGCGACCGCTCGCCGGATTCGGCGCCACGGCATGTGCATGGTCACGGACTCGGCGAGCGTGCGCTCGACTCGGCCGTTCGCGTCGGAGGCGGTGCGGCGTCCTTCGCCTCAAGCGCCCCCACGGCGCCGTCGTGCCGAGGGATCGGCGACGCCCGATTCATGACGCAATCGGTGCCGGGAGCCGCCGTCGCGGGAGTCGGAAATCGGCGATGTGCCATGCCGAGCGTCGGGTCGATTCCGCCGTCGTCGACGCCGTCGAGACCCGACACCCAGAGATGAAACGGAAGGTCCGCCGCCGAGGCGCCGCCGTCGATGCGCCGATAGCCGAACGATCGACCCGAGTACGGGTCGATCGGAAGCGACGACATGCACTCCGGCACGAGCAGCTCCAGTCGCTCCGGATACGCGCCGTGTCGCAGCCGCCAGCGCTCGAGCGCGAGCCAGAGGTCGATCGTGCGATGCATCGCCCGCTCCGCATCCTGATGGTCGAAGACGGGTCCGCGCCCGAAGATCCCCCACCGCCGGATCAGGCCGGCGTCTTCGGACGGAACCGGCGCCGCGGCGACCGAACCGTCGCGGCGCTGAAACGCTTCGAGCGTGCTCATGCGCCGGGCGCATTCGAGCCACGCGTCGATCGCATTCCGATTGCCCTGCCAGGTGCCCACCGTCTCGAGCAGCGCGTTCGGGAACGAACCGATCTGCGATCGAACGGCCTCCACCGCAAACCTCGGCGCGAGGGCCAGGAGCCGCACGTTCGAGGGCGTGCCGAAGAAGGTCCCGAGGTACTCCCGCATCATGATCGCCTCGAGTTCGACGCCGAGCTCGTTCGAGAATGCCGGCGCGTGCGCCTTGAGAGCTGCATCGATCGCATCGAGTTCCGCCTCGCCGGGAGACGACGCAAGCCAGCTCGCGAGCCGGCCGTGCGCCAGCGCGCGGATCGCGCCCGCCACGAGGTGCTCGATCAGGTGGGGCTGCGTTTCGAGATGAGTCGCGATTGCCAGCAGCGCGGCGAGCGAGCGGCCCGCTTCGACGGCGTCGCCTCGCTGCACCGCCAGCGCCATTCGGGCGCCGAGCATGCGGGCGATCTCGCGGGAGTTCCCAAGGTACGCCAAGCCAAGGTTCCAGAGCTGCGACGGCGGCACCTTCGGATCCCGCGCCTGAAGCGGCGTTGCCGCGATTTCGTCGACCAGCTCGATGACGCCGGCTCGCTCGTACGCCTCGAGCATGCGGCGCGCGAGCGCCTCGAGCTCGGCATCGGTCGGCGTTCCGGATGGACTCGATCCGGTCGTCGACGATGAATCGCGAGGCGGCTCATCCGGCAGGATGAGCGACATGTCGATGTCGCGCCGGCCCGTGGTGCCGCCGGGAGAGCCCGACAACGGATCCACCTCCGCCTGGATCTCCCCGAGTCTCGCCGCGAGGCGCTCGATCTGCGCGATCGCGCGCGGGGCGGCGACGACCTCGACTCCGGGTCGCAGCCGCTCGATGGCCCGCGTCACATCCTGCTGCGTCGGACGGTTCGCGTTCGCGAGCTCCGCCTGTCGCTGCACGCGCCATTCGATGACGGCGATCGGCGTGCCGAGCAGCACCACGATCGCCCCGGCCACGATCAGACCGTTGCGCAGCCAGCGCCGGCGCCGCTCCCTCGTCCAGAACGCGGCTCGCTCGAAGACAATCGTGCGCTGGAGCGGCCGACCCTGCTCGTCGAGCTGCAATTCGCTCAGGGCAAGATCGACGCGGCAGAGGAAGCCGCACTCGGGACACGGCAGTTCGAGCGTCTCGGGAATCGCAAGGCCCACCAGCGAGTAGCGGCATTTCGGACACGAGCCGGTGCCACGCAGCACCGCACGAAGACGCCGGCGCAACAGCACGTCGCGCACCAGCAGCGTGCCGAGCAGCGGCACGAACAGCGCGGTCGCGAACAGCGACGCGATGGCCCACACCGGCGAATCATCGATGCGCGCCGGACTCGCGAATCCCATCGATCCGTGGATGAAGAGGAACCAGCCGAGCGCGGTGCCGACCCCCATCGTCAGCGCCACGAGGGTCGCGCCGACGATCAGCCGATGCAGATGCCGCCAGCCGCTGCGCCGGCACGCCACGCGCAGGAAGCGACGGCATTGCTCGTCGCTGAACCCGTCGAGCTCCGGGAAGGCACGCCAGATTCGGCGGCCCGGCACGCGCCAGCGGCCCACGGCGCGAACCGTCCCGCTCGACGCCGCGCGAGGATTCTCGCGCGGCGAACCTCCCGGTTCGCCGCGCGGCTGCCCGAGGGGACGCGGATCCTCCTCCGCAGCGCCTCGGCCGCCGCCTTCATCCATGCTGCGACTTGAAGAGCGCGAAGGTGGCGCCGCCCGGATCCGTGACGATCGCGAAACGACCGACGTTCGGAATGTCCATCGGCGGCGCGCAGAGCGTGCCGCCCTCCTTCGTCGCCTTCGCGGCGGTCGCGTCCACATCGTCGACGGCGATGTAGGTCAGCCAGTTCGGCGGAACATTGCCCCACTCCGCCTTGATCTTCATCATGCCGCCGATGCAGCCCTGCTTCTTCTCGGGGTCGCCGTCCTTGAGCCAGAAGAGCGTGTACTCGAAGTCGGGGAAGCTCATCACCGAGGTCTTCCAACCGAAGAGCGAACCGTAGAAGCGCCTCACCGCGGCGGGATCGCTCGTCAGCAGCTCCTCCCAGCAGAAGGAGCCGGTCGCGTCCTGAGGCACGCGCTTGCCGCAATCGCCGACGCCCTTGATCACGCTGAAGACGGCGCCCGTGGGATCCGCGATCACCGCAAGGCGCCCCACGTTCGGCACGTCGAATCCGGACTTGATCACGCGTCCGCCGAGCGAGGTCGCCTTCGCGCAGCAGGCGTCGACATCCGGAACGTTGATGTAGATCATCCAGTTCGCGGGCACTTCCTTCGGCACGCCCGCGGGCATGGCCGCCATGCCGCCGATGTGCGCTCCGTCCCTGCGAACCCACTCCGTGTACTTCATGCCGCCAGGCACGGACGGACACGCGTGCGCCTTCCATCCGACCACCGCGGGATAGAAGCGGGCGGCGCCCGCCTCGTCGCGCGTGTGCAGTTCGTTCCAGCAGACGCCATGCTCGATGCGCTCGCCCTTGGGCGACGCCACGGTGGTTGCCTGAGTCGACATGAAGTTTCCTCCTGTGAAGGCGGCGAGTCTACCGGTCCTCATCCGCGACTCGCGCACGAAAGTTCCCGCGAGCTTCGCGAAAACGCGCGGCTACTTCGTCCCCGGCACGAAGACGATCACGATCGACAGCGCGATCAGGATGATGATGATCCACTCGAGGATCTCCATGCGCCGAGTGGCGCGGGCGTCGGAGGCCTTCTCGTAGAGCTGCTGCAGCGTCTCGAGCTTGCGGAGGATCGCGGCGTCCCATTCCGCCAGATGGAATCGCTTGGCCGCCAGACGGTAGACGCGCGCCAGGAACTGATCGCCGATGAGCTTGATGGCGTTGTTCACGCCTTCGAAGAGCAGCGCGCTGTCCATCTGCAGCGCCGCGAGTCTCCGATGCTCGCGATCGAGTCCGCGCCGCCACGGCAGAAGCGAACTCGAGACGAGGGCCGGAACGCCGTCGCCCTCGCCGGCGGATCCGAGCGCGCGGTAGGCGGCGTCGAGAATGCCGTCGAGTCGATCGTCGAGGAATCGCAGCTCCACGAGCTCGACATTCGCGAACTCGAGCACGGCGAGCAGGTCGGCGGCGCTGCGCGGGTCCGGCTCGAAGAGGATCGCGGCGTTCCAGTCGATGATCGCCAGGTCGCGCCGGCCGTAGGAGATGGTGCACGCCAGCGCGTCCTCGATCTCCGCGGTCGAAAGCGGTTCGTCCGCCGCGCGGAGAATCTGCGCCGTCTCCTGCGCCAGCGACGCGAGCGGCGGCATCTCGTCCTTCGCGGTGCCGTGCCGCCACGAGCGCAGGTGCAGCACCAGGTAGTCCTCGATGGGATCGGCCACCCTGATGCGGCGCGCCGCATCCCCCGTTTCGCCGAGCACTCGATCGATCTGCGCGCGGGCGTCGCGAAGCATGGGCGACGTGTCGGCGAGATCGTTCGTCAGGCGCCGAAGATCCTCGAGCGACGCGTCCGCGATCCGGACGCGGTACGCCACCGAGATCGCGCCGAACTCGTAGATCGTGAGCTCGACTTCGGGTTCCGTGGTGCGCTGCGACGAGCCGATCGCGAGCGGCTTCGCCGGTCGGACGAGCCGCAGCGGCTTCGGACGGAACTGGATTCCGGGCGGCGTTCGCTTGGAATCGGAGATCGATTCGCGCGACGCGGACGCGCCCGCGGAATCGCTCGACGCCCGGGCGACGCGATGCGCCTCCGCCAGCCGGGACTCCGCGCGCTCGAGATCGATCGCAGACGCCGCGTCGAACGCCAGATGGACCCAACACTCGCCCGACTCGACGTGCAGCGGGTCCATCGCGCGGTCGAGTGTAACGACGCAACTCCCGGTACCATGCGGCTCCGCGCGGCTTGATGCGCCGCCGCCGGAAGGAGCAGGCCATCGTGCATCGTTCCATGAATCGCAGAGTCGTCCGCATTCGTTCCGCGGCGTCCGTCGTCGCGGGAGCACTGACCGCGTCGATCGCGTTCGCGGCGACGGCGCAGTCCACGGCGCCGCCCCCCACCGCGCCGACCCCTTCCGGCGGAGCGACGACGCCCGCCACCTCGGCGGGCGCCTCGAATGCGCCGCTCGACACCGGCCAACTCGAAGCGCTGGTCGCGCCGGTGGCGCTCTATCCCGACTCGCTGCTCTCGCAGATCCTGATGGCGTCGACCTATCCGCTCCAGGTGGTGGAGGCCGATCGCTGGGTGAAGGCGAATCCGTCGCTCACCGGCGACGCCGCGGAGAAGGCGCTCGAAGCGGAGCCGTGGGATCCGAGCGTCAAGTCGCTCGTGAACTTCCCGCAGGTGCTCGCCATGATGAGTTCCAAGCTCGACTGGACGCAGAACCTGGGCGACGCGTTCATCGCGCAGCAGAAGGACGTGCTCGCGGCGGTTCAGTCGCTTCGCGCGAAGGCGAAGGCCGAAGGCTCGCTCAAGTCGAACGAGCAGCAGACGGTGACGACGCAGTCCTCAAGCGGAGGCGGCGGAAGCGAGACGATCGTCATCCAGCCGACGAATCCCGACGTCATCTACGTGCCGACCTACAACCCGAACGTCGTCTACGGCGCGTGGGCGTATCCGTCCTATCCGCCGTACTACTACTACCCGCCGAACTACGCCGCCACCGCGGCGATCTCCTTCGGCGTGGGCGTGGCGTGCGGATTCGCGTGGGGTTACGCGTGGGGCAACTGCAACTGGAATCACGGCGACGTGAACATCAACGTGAACCAGAACCGGCAGTTCAACAACAACATCAACCGCCAGAACTACGTCAACAACTACCAGAACAACATCAGCAACCGGCAGAACAACATCAATTCGGGCAACCGTCAGAACAACTTCCAGAACGGCCAGGGAACGTGGCAGCACGATCCCGGCAATCGAGGCGGCGTGCCCTACGGCAACGGGGCCGCGGCGAATCGCGCCGGCGGAGTGACGCAACAGCAGGCGCAGCAGGCACGCGATCAGTTCCGCGGTCGCGCGGACGCGGGTCGCCAGGCCCTTGATCAGGGCGCGGCCTCCGACTTCCGCGGTCCGAACGCGCGAAGCGGCGCGTTCGAAGGCAATCGCGGCGGCGCGGCCGGTGATCGCGGCGGCGCCGGCGGCGCAAATCGCCCGAATCCCGGCGGGAGCTACGGCGGCGGCGCATTCGGCGACATGAATCGGGGCGGCAACGCGTCGCGCGACGCCAGCGATCGCGGCTCGTACAGCCGCGGTGGCGGCAACTTCAGCCAGGGCAGCGGCCGCAGCGGAGGAAGCATGTCCGGCGGTGGCTATCGAGGCGGTGGCGGCGGCTACAGCGGTGGTCGCGGAGGCGGCGGCTCTCGCGGTGGCGGTGGAGGTCGTGGAGGAGGAGGTCGACGATGAAGTCGTTCGCGTCCATCGGAATGCTTGCGTGCGCGCTGCTGCTGCAGGGAGCGTGCTCGTCGCCGGGCAAGACCTACGACACGCCGGCCGAGGCCGCCGATGCCCTGGTCGGCGCCGTCACGCCGATCGACGAGCAGAACGTGCGCACCGTGCTCGGTTCGAACGGACTCAAGGTGCTTCGCGAAGGCGATCCCGCCGACGCCGAGGAGAACGCCGCGAGATTCCGCGAGGCGTTCCAGGCAAGGCATGCGTTCGTCGAGAACGAGAACGGCTCGATGACGCTCGAGGTGGGCGGCGACGCGTGGCCGTTCCCGATTCCGCTCGTCAAGTCCGGCACGGGATGGCGTTGGGACACGGACGCGGGCGAGGAGGAGATCCTCACGCGTCGCATCGGTCGCAACGAACTCGACGCGATTCAATCGTGCCTGGCCGTCATCGACGCGCAGCGCGAGTACGCCGCGAGCGGCGCGGGGGGAACGCAGGGCATCTACGCCGATCGATTCGTCAGCTCGGAAGGAATGCGCAACGGCCTCTACTGGCCGACCGGGCCGGGCGAGGCGCCGAGTCCGCTCGGACCCACGCTGGCGGACGCGACGCCGGAAGTGCTGGCCGCGGCGGCGAAGGGCCGGGGCCCGCGCTCGTTCCACGGCTATCGCTTCCGAATGCTCCGCAGCCAGGGCGCGATGGCGCCCGGCGGCGCCATGAACTACGAGAAGGACGGCCACCTCACCGGCGGCTTTGCCGTCGTGGCGTGGCCTGCCGAGTACGGACGCACCGGCATCATGACCTTCATGACCAGCAACTCGGGCGTCGTGTTCGAGCGCGACCTCGGTTCGGGAACCGAAGGGACCGCGATGCGCATGCGCACGTTCGATCCGACGAAGGAATGGCTCGTCGTTCCGCTCGATCAGGAGTGACGAGGTGATCGTGAAGGTCGATCGCGACGCGCTGCAACGCGCGTTCGAGGCACTGCGCGCGTCGCCGGCGTTCGCCGAGAGCGCGGCGGTGGTGGCCAGGGGCGGCGATCCGGTGGAGATGCTCCAGGCGATGAGCCTGCGCCCCGAGCTGCTGAAGGCGTTCGGCGGCTTGAGCGAGGCGATCTATCCCGGCGGGCTCGTCGAGCGTTCGGTGAAGGAGTTCATCATTCTCGACGTCTCGCGGCGGAACCGCTGCCAGTTCTGCGAGTCGTCGCACCTGGCCATGTGCCGCATGATCGGCATCACGGAGCCCGAGCGCAAGCTCGACACGCTCGAGGGACTCTCGAGTCGCGAGCGCCTGGCGGTGCTCTATGCGCGGTCGGTGACGACGAACTCGAACGCCGTGCCGGAATCGCTGACCAGGGAATTGCGCGACGCGTTCACCGACGCGGAACTGGTGGAGATCACCGCGATGATCGGCCTCATCTCCATGCTCAACATGTTCAACAACGCCCTCGGCGTTCGCTACCGCGACGACTACGGGGCGTGAGGTCGACGCCGCGCGAGCGCCGACCCCGTGCGCGGCGGGTCTATGGCGTCGGCACGAGGTTCGGTCCGGCGAAGGACCAACCCTTCGCGGCGTCCACCGGGTTGATCAGGTCGTCGGCGACGCAGTAGCCCACCGTGACGAGCTTGCCGAGCTCGGCCGGCGCGATCGGTCCGTCGACCACCGGAATCGCGGTGGCCGGAAAGAACTGGTTGTAGCGCACCACGAGCGTGAGCAGCTGGCGCCCGCGCGCCTGCGCCGCCTCGAGCCGGGAGTCGGTCATCGCCGAGATCACGCGCGGCACCGCGAGCGCCGCAACGATCGACAGGATGACGACGACGATGAGCACCTCGATCAGCGTGAACGCACGGCGCGACGAACCGCGCCCATCGCGCCGGAATCGGCGCGCATCGCGCAGGCAGCCGCGCTCGCCGCAGCGAATCCCGCGCGCGGGTCCACGCGGCGCCGCCGACGCATGCGGATCGCTCGAAACCTCGGGAAGCATCGATCAAGAGCATCGGTTCGCGCCCGAACGCGCTTGGGAGCGACCCGCCACATTGCCGGTCGGTCCGATTGTGCCGTCCGTGCGAGCGCTCCGCCGTTGCATCGAAGCCCGGACTCGGGCAGACTCTGCGCCCGGGAGCCACGCAGGGAGGCACGCCATGACTTCACCCTCGGATTCGCCGGCAATTCCCGAACTCGACGCGGCGATGCTCTCGGAACGGCTGGGCCGCGGCGAGGCCCGGCTCGTCGACGTTCGCGAAGCGGACGAACACGCACGCGAGCGGATTCCCGGATCCACGCTGCGGCCGCTCTCCCGATTCGCCGCGGCCGAACTCGTGGCGGACGCACGGAGCGGAATCACGGTCGTGCTTCATTGCCGAAGCGGTCGGCGCAGCGCCGACGCGGTGCGCACGCTGATCGCCGCCGGCGCGCCGCCGGATCGCGTGCGGAGCCTGACCGGCGGCATCGAGGCGTGGAAGTCGAAGGGCCTTCCGGTCGAACTCGACACGCGCGTGTCCCGGATCAGCGTGATGCGCCAGGTGCAGTTGACCGTGGGCACGCTCGTGCTCGCCGGGGCGCTCGCGGCGTGGCTCGTGCACCCGGCGTTCCTGATCGTGCCGGCATTCTTCGGCGCGGGGCTGATGTTCGCGGGCGCCAGCGGCACCTGCGGCATGGCGCTCGCGCTCGAGCGCATGCCGTGGAACCGGGCGGCTCGCGCGTCGTCGGCGACCGGCTCGAACCGCGCATCGGCGTCGACGAGCGCCGCGGCGTCGGCCGGCTGACGCGCGGATCGGCGCGGTCCCCGCCATGGACGCCGCACGCGAGCGCCTTCGAATGGTCGAGACGCAGATCGCGTCGCGCGGCGTTCGCGACGAGCGCGTGCTCCAGGCCATGCGGAGCGTTCCGCGCGAGCAGTTCGTGCCGGCCGCGCTTCGCGCCCAGGCCTTCGACGACCACGCGCTGCCGATCGACGCGGGCCAGACGATCTCGCAGCCGTTCGTGGTGGCGCTCATGCTCGAAGCGGCGGCGATCTCGCCCGGCGACGCGGTGCTCGAAGTGGGCACGGGCTCCGGATACGCCACCGCCCTGCTCTCGCAGCTGGCGGCCCGCGTCGTGGCGATCGAACGGCACGAGAGCCTGGCCCTCGCCGCGCGCGAGCGACTCGAGCGGCTCGGCGCGTCGAACGCTCGCGTGGTGCACGGCGACGGCACGCTCGGCTGCCCGGAGCTGGCGCCATTCGACGCGATCATCGTGTCCGCGGGCGGCCCGGAGATTCCAGGGCCGTTGCGCGAGCAGTTGGCGATCGGCGGCCGACTCGTGATTCCCATCGGCGAGTCGCGCGAGCGCCAGCGCCTGCTGCTCATCCGGCGCGTCGACGAGCGAAGGTGGAACACGACGGATCTCGGTCCCGTGCAGTTCGTGCCGCTTCTCCCGGGCGCCGCCGAGCGTCCGCGCGGGGTGGACGAGTTCGGCCGAGGCTGATCGGGGCGCCGCTACGATCCGCGGCACGGCGGAACCCATGAGTGCGGACCGCACCGTCATCGAAGGCTTCGAACGCGAGTACGCGTCGGTGCGGATCGGCTGCGAACGCGCCGTCACGCAGCTCGACGCGTCTCAGCTCCGCCGAGCGCTCGATCCCGAGACGAATTCGGCGGCCGTGATCATGAAGCACATGGCGGGCAATCTGCGATCGCGCTTCACGAACTTCCTGGAGGAGGACGGCGAGAAGCCCTGGCGCGGGCGGGACGCGGAGTTCGTCGACGACTTCCCCGCCGGCGACGCGGGGCGTGCGGCGGTGCTGACGCTCTGGAACGACGGCTGGCAGGTGCTCGCCGACGCGTTGGCGCGGCTCACCGACGACGATCTGCCTCGCACCGTCCGCATTCGCGGCGAGCCGCACACGGTCGTCCGCGCGCTGGCGCGGTCACTGGCGCATGCCGCCTACCACCAGGGGCAGATCGTGCTGATCGCGCGCACGCTGGCGGGGCCCGAGCACTGGAAGACGCTCACGATCGCCCGCGGCAAGTCCGACGAGCACAACCGCTCGATGGGCTACGACCCGGCCGCGCCGCGCGGCGGCGCGGCGCCCGGAGCACGCGGCGGCGCCGCGTCATCGCCGAGCGGCTGAAGCAGCGCGACCACGGAACGGGACTGCACTCGATAGGTGGAGCCGGGGACCGGCTCCGCATCGGTCCAGCGCACGACGTCGCGCGGCGAGTCGAGCGCCGTGTCGATCCATCGTCGCCACGGCGTCGGCGGCGCCGCCGTACGCGGCAGCTCGAAGTCGTGATCGTCCCAGTGCGCGTTCAGCATGAGATGAAGGCGGAGACCGTCGCGCGGCAGCTCGAGCTCGAGCGCGATGCAATGCGAGTGATCGCTCCAATCCGGTTCGCCGAGCCGCACGCCGTGCCAGGACTTCGTGGCGTGTTCGATGAGTTCGTTCAGCGTGAGGCGTCGACCGTGATCGGCGAGGTCGCGCCGCAGCCGCCGCTCCAGCACGAGCGTGACGAACCGATGCACGTCGGCGTGACGCTCGACGAGCGACCAGTCGAACCAGCTCGTCTCGTCGTCGTGGCAGTACGCGTTGTTGTTGCCTCGCTGCGTGCGGCGCACCTCGTCGCCCATGACGAACATGGGCACGCCGAGTGAAAGCAGCGTCACGGCGAGGAAGTTCTTGACCTGTCGATTGCGCAAGCGCTCGATCGCGGGATCGTCGCTCGGCCCCTCGGCGCCGCAGTTCCAGCTTCGGTTGTCGTCTCCACCGTCGCGATTGCCTTCCCCGTTCGCCTCGTTGTGCTTGCGGTCGTAGCTGACGAGATCGTTCAGCGTGAATCCGTCGTGGCAGGTGACGAAGTTCACGCTCTGCTCGGCCTCGCGCTGCTTGTGCCCGTAGACGCCGGGACTGCCGACGAGCCGATCGGCGAACCGCTGCAGCGATCCGGGCGCAGCGCGCAGGAAGTCGCGCACGTCGTCGCGGAACCGGCCGTTCCACTCGCGCCAGCTGTCGCCCACGAAGCTGCCCACCTGGAAGAGCCCCGCCGCGTCCCACGCCTCCGCGATGAGCTTGGTGCCCGCGAGCACCGGATCCGATTCGATGTCCCAGAGAATCGGCGGACTCGGCATCGGCGCGCCGGACGAATCGCGAGAGAGGATCGACGCCAGGTCGAAGCGGAATCCGTCGACATGCATCGTCTCCACCCAGTAGCGGAGGCTGTCCACGATCATGCGCCGCACCACCGCGTGGTTCGCGTTCAGCGTGTTCCCCGTGCCGCTGTAGTTGGCATACCGCGAGCGATCGGGTTCGAGCAGGTAGTACGCGCGGTTGTCGAGGCCGCGGAAGCACATGGTCGGGCCGCGATCGTCGCCTTCGGCGGTGTGGTTGTAGACCACGTCGAGGATCACCTCGATGCCCGCGCGATGAAGCGCCTTCACCAGGTCGCGAAACTCGTCGACGGCGCCGAGCGGCGAGCCGGTCGCCGAATACGCCAGGTGCGGCGAGAAGAACGACACCGGGGCGTAGCCCCAGTAGTTCACGCGCCCCGGCGGCGCGTCCTGCGGATCGAACTGGAAGACGGGAAGCAGCTCCACCGCCGTGATGTTCAGCGCCTTCAGGTACGGAATCTTCTCGATCAGTCCCGCGTAGGTGCCTCGCTTCGGCTCCGCCACGCCCGAGCTCGCGTGGCGCGTGAATCCGCGCACGTGCATCTCATAGATGATCGTGCGCGAGGGCGGGCGTCGCAGCGGCGCGTCGCCCTCCCAGTCGTAGCGCGTCGTGTCGACCACGACGCTCTTCATCGCCGTGCTCGCGTCGCCGCCGGGCGCATGGCACGCGGCGCGCGAGTAGCCCTTCGGCACCGCCACCGCGCGGCCGTAGGGATCGAGCAGCACCCTCGCCGAATCGAAGCGGAGTCCGTTTCGAGGATCCGCCGCGCCGTGCACGCGGTAGCCGTAGATCTGCCCCGCGCGCAGGCCCGGCACGAACGCGTGCCAGTAGTGGTACGAGCGCCCCGCAACCGGGTCGATCGGGATCACGCGCGCGGGCTTCGCGTCGTCGTCGCGATCGAAGAGCAGGAGCTCGACGGCGCCCGCGTCGCGCGAGTAGACGCAGAAGTTCACGCCGCCGTCGAGCGGCGTCGCGCCGATCGGTGCGCTCGACGATGCCGGCGCCAAGTCTCCGTCCGCGCGTGCCGTCAAGGTCGCGTCATGTCCTGGTGCAGCGCCTTCAGCGGCCCATCGTTGAGGCGAAGCAGTCCCATTCGCGGATAGTCGAGGTCGATGGTCGTCCAGAGGGCCGCCGCCACCACGAACGCGACCGACATCGTCAGCAGCATTCGGCGCGATTTCCCGACTCCGCAGCCGTAGCCGATCACGCCGAGCGCCAGCATCGAGCACGCGATGAGCAGTCCCATGATCGTGGGGGGAAGATGCTTCCGCCCGGCGGCCAATCGCGTGGCGTGCAGGTCGATCACCTCGTTCACGGGACCAAGCACGACCACGATGGAGTCGGGGCGGTCGTTCACCCCGTCCACGGCGGCCCTCCAGATCCGCGCCTGCTGCGCCGAAACGAGCCGATGGTCGTCGTCGGTCATTCCCATCCGAAGGCGCGCGGTGATCTCGAGACGGGCGCCCAGATAGTCGCGGAGCGCGCTCTGCAGCTCGGTGCGGCGCTCTGCCGGCAGCAGATCGGCGCGCAGATACGCCGTGCCGAGCGCGTTCGCCTCCTCCACGATGAGATCCTGCCGCTCAAGGAAGCGTGAGCCTGCGGCGGCGAAGCTGAAGCCGAGCAGCAGGCCGAGCAGTCCGAGCAGCGCGCCCTGGATGGCGCCGATCTGCCCCGCCAAGGCCGCCGCACCCGACGCCGCCTGCCACCGGCCGATGCGAAAGCCGATCTCGCCGAAGAGCGTGAGAACGGCGAGCAGGAGCACTCCGAGTCCAATGGCCCAACCTACATCTGCGCCCACGATGATCTCCTCCCTGCGAAACCCGCGTCGAACACCTGCATCTCGTTCACGCCTTCGCCGCCTTCCGACGCTTCGACGGAGCCGCGAGCCGCGCGAGCGATCGCTGTCCCTCCGCGAGCACCGTCCTTCCGTCGAGCCGCTCGAAGCAATCCACGAGCAGCGCCACGAGGCCGGTCCACCCGGTCTGATGACTGGCGCCCAGGCCCACCCCCGTGTCGCCGTGGAAGTACTCGTAGAAGAGCACCTGGTCGCGCCACCGGGGATCCTCGCGGAAGAGTCGATGATCGCCGTGCACCGGACGAGTTCCGTCCCGAGCCTTGCGGAAGGTGAGTTCCAGGCGTCGCGTGATCTCGCGCGCCACCTCGAAGAGCGTCATGAACCTGCCCGATCCCGTGGGGCACTCCACGCGGAAGTCGTCGCCGAAGAAGCAGTACAGGTTGAGCAGTCCGCGGATGAGCAGCGCATTCACCGGGAACCAGACGGGCCCGCGCCAGTTCGAGTTTCCACCGAAGGTTCCACTGAGCGACTCCGCCGGCTGGTAGCCCACGCGATGCTCCTCGTCCCCCACGCGGATCGAATACGGACTCGCTTCGTGCTCCTTCGACAGCGATCGAATGCCGTACGGACCGAGGAACTGCTGTTCGTCGAGCATGCGCGAAAGCAGCCTGCGCAGCTTCGATTCGGTGAGCACCGAGAGCAGGTGCCGCCCATACGCGCCTTCTGCGTCGAGCGGATGGATGTTTCTCGACAGCTCGGAGTGCCGCGCCATGAACGCGCGGATCCGCGCCGCCACCTCCGGCATGCGCGAGAGCGTGCCGGCCGGGAAGACGGTGCTTGCCATGAGCGGAAGCAGGCCCACCATCGAGCGCACCTTGAGTCGGTGCGTGCGACCGTCGGGCAGCACGAGCAGGTCGTAGAAGAATCCATCCTGCTCGTCCCAGAGATCGTCCACCTGTTCGCCGCTTCGATGCATGGCGCCGGCGATCCAGAGGAGGTGTTCGGCGAACTTGAGCACCTGCGGCTGGTAGTTCGCATCGTCCTGCGCGAGCTCCAGCGAGATCTGGAGCATCGAGTGGCAGTAGAAGGCCATCCACGCCGTGCCGTCGGCCTGGAGCAGATGCCCGCCGGTGGGAAGCGGCGCGCTTCGATCGAAGACGCCGATGTTGTCGAGGCCGAGGAATCCCCCGCTGAAGAGGCTGCGCCCCTCCGGGTCCTTGCGATTCACCCACCAGCCGAAGTTCTGCGTCAGCTTCTGCTCGGTGGCGACCAGGAAGCGACGATCGGTTTCGCCCTGATGCTTGCCGAGCGTGTAGAGCAGGAACGACGCCCACGCATGCACCGGCGGATTGACGTCGCCGAAGTTCCACTCGTAGGCGGGAATCTGTCCGCTCGGATGCATGTAGTTCGCGTCGAGCATGAGCAACATCTGATCTCGCGCGAACTGGGGATCCACCATCTGGATCGGCAGCACGTGGAAGGCGAGGTCCCACGCCGCATACCAGGGGTACTCCCACTTGTCCGGCATCGAGATCACGTGGCGGTTGAGCATGTGGAACCACTCGCGGTTCCTCACGCGCCGCCGTCCTCCGGAGATCGGGTTTCCGCCACGCTCGTCGAGCCAGCGCTCCAGGTCGAAGTAGTAGAACTGCTTCGACCAGAGCATGCCCGCGAGCGACTGCCGCATGATGTCGCGGCGATCCGCGTCGAGCGACTCGGGCAGCACCGAGTCGTAGAAGGAGTCGGCCTCGTGCTTTCGCGCCGTCATGACGGCGTCGAACTCGGCGAGGGGCTTCGCCGCGCGCGAGCGGCTTGACGGAGCGAGCCGCAGCCGCACTTCGCTCCGTCCGCCGGCGGGAATCTCGAGACGGTAGTACGCGGCGCACTTCGTGCCCGTCCGCGCGGGATTCACGGCGTCGCGGCGCCCGTTCACGAGGAAGTCATTGATGCCGTCCTTCACGAAGGGCGTGGCGTTCGGTTGATTCCAGAGCCGCTGCGTGTTCGTCTCGTTCTCGGTGAAGAGCAGCTCCGGCGCGCCGTCGCAGCAGAGCGTGTAGTCGCCGAGCTCCTGGTGTTCGGCGAGCACCTGGGAGCAGCCGTTCCGCGGCGCCGCGGCGCGCAGCGAGGGCCTCGGCTTCGACGGATCGAGCCACCAGTCGTTGCGGAACCAGAGCTGCGGAAGCAGATGCAGCGTGGCGCGCTCCGGTCCCTGGTTGTGCACCGTGATGCGAATGAAGGTCTCGTCGGGAGAGGCCTTCGCGAAGTCGACGGTGACGTCGAACATGCGACCGTCGTCGAAGATGCCGGTGTCGATCAGCTCGAACTCGGGCTCGTGGCGCCCGCGCGATCGGTTCGTCTCCACGATCTGCGAGTAGGGATACGCCCGCTGCGGTGCGCGGTAGAGGTAGCGCATCCACGAGTGCGTGGGCGTGCTGTCGAGGTAGAAGTAGTACTCCTTCACGTCCTCGCCGTGATTGCCTTCGCCGTTCGTGAGACCGAAGAGCCGCTCCTTGATGATCGGATCGCGACCGTTCCACAGCGCCAGCCCCCAGCAGAGGCGCTGCTGGTCGTCGCAGTAGCCGGCGAGACCATCCTCGCCCCACCGGTACGCGCGCGAGCGAGCGTGATCGTGCGGAAAGGAATCCCACGCGTTGCCGTCGTCGGAGCAGTCCTCGCGAACGGTGCCCCATTGGCGCTCGCTGAGGTACGGCCCCCACCGCTTCCATGCCGCCGATCCGCGACGCTCCTCGTCCAGCCGACGCTGTTCCGCATTCATGTCGTTGCACCCTCCATGCCCGTCGATGCGACTACTCTACAAACCGGAGAATCGCCGCGAGCCTCGTGATTGCGGACCCGGCGCGCGAGCACGCGCGGTATTCTTCCGCCATCGTCACCGCGCGTCACGGCGCCGGCGGCAGGACTCCGGAGGATGGTGATGAGGGGGACGACGAACGAACGCAAGGGGAGATGCTCACGGTTTGCGCCGTCGTGCCGCGCCGTGGCGTCGATCGCTGCGACGATCCTCGGAACGAACGCGGCGTGGGCGAGCCCGCCATTCACGCTCGAGCGCGAGCTCCAGGAGCTGCGCGAGAGGGAGACGCAGCCCTGGTGGCCGAACCGGCTCGGCGGCGCGATCCTCGTGATCGTGTCGGTGATCCCGATCCTGGGACTCGTGGCGGCGTGGTTCGAGTTCCGCGCGGCGAAACGGCAACGGAGCGTGGCCGCCGCCGAGCAGCGTGAGCCTCGCGGGTCCACGGAGCATGCCGCCCTCGCGTCGTCGCGGCACGGAATCCTGATCCTGTCGACGGCGCTCGCGTTCTGCGTTCTCGAGCTGCGATTCGCGTTCCCGGTGAGTTCCGTGGGCTCGACGCCGCCCGGCATCTGAGGTACGACGACCATGTTCGGCTCCGCTGCGCTCGACACCGCGATCGGCCTCATCACGATCTTCCTGATGCTGAGCCTCGTCTGCTCGGCGCTGAACGAGATGCTCGCGTCGGTCACGAATCGGCGCGGGAAGTTCCTTCGACTCGGCATCGCGCGGATGCTCGGCGACGACGAGCCCACGGATCGCACGTCGGTGACGGCGGACTTCTTCCGCGATCGCCGCATCGCGTCGCTCTCGAGGGGCCGCCGTCTTCCCTCGTACATTCCGCCCTCGACCTTCGGCGCGGTGGCGGCGGATCTCGCGTCGGGATCGACCGCGCTGAGTGGCGGCGCGCGCGTGCGGAATGTGTTGACGATCGCGCGCGCGACGGGCCCGCAGGACGGCAATCCGGTCGTGCGGCAGCTGCTGCGCGACGCGGTGGAGAGCGCGTCCGCGTTGCCGCCGCGCCTGCTCGACGAGCCTCCGGCCGCCGCGATGGCGCGAATCGAAGCGGCGCTCGGCAGGGCCTTCGACGACACGATGAATCGGGCCTCCGGCTGGTACCGGCGGAACACGCAAGGTTGGCTCTTCGTGATCGCGCTGATCGTGGTGTGGGCGATCAACGCCGACACGCTCACGATCGTCCGGCATCTCGCGGTCGACGAGAAGACTCGCACGGCGCTCGCGGACATCGGCGCGAATCAGGCGCGGGAACCGGTCGACCCGGGAACCGGCGACGCCGGAAGTGAGGCCACCAACCTGAACGCGGCGGAACGCGAGGCGAAGCTCGCGGAGGCCTATGCGAAGCGGGCGAAGCACATTCTCGAGTCGACCCGCGGCCTCGCGCTTCCGCTCGGTTGGACCTGGTCGGAGGCGTGCGCCGTCTACGCGTCGAGTGCGTGGTACTCCAAGACCTTCGGACTGCTCATCACGGCGATCGCCGTTGCGCTCGGCGCGCCGTTCTGGTTCGACGTGCTGCAGAAGCTCGCGAGCCTTCGAAGCACCGGG